>JAOPWK010000287.1 GCA_025965735.1 Frankiales bacterium | reverse complement strand
GGCGCCCGCGACCGGGGCCGCGGACGGCGTCGGGGCGGCGCCAGGGGACGGCGTGGCCGCCGGCCGGTCCGGCTCCTCGGCCGGAGGCGCCGTCCCGAACAGGTCGGCCAGGGACCGAGCCAGCGTGGTGTTGGCGGCGACCTCGTTGCCGTAGCTGACCAGCACGCGCTGCAGCGTCGGGAAGCTCTCGCCGCCCTGCGCCCGCACGAAGACCGGCTGCACGTACAGCAGCCCCTGGCCGGCCGGGATGGTCAGCAGGTTGCCGAAGGTGACCTCGGCGCGGTTCTGCCGGAACGGGAACAGCGCGTCGGCGACGACCTGCTCGGACAGGAACTGGTTCGCCACCTGTCCGGGCCCGTTGGGCGGGTCCTGGCCGCGCGGGAAGCGCAGCACCCGGATGTTGCCGTAGTCCTCCGGGTCGGAGGACACCGACGCGAAGGCGGCGAGGTTCGGCCGCTGCAGGCCGGTGAACGAGGTCGACAGCCGGAACTGCTCGCCGGTCTGGCCGGGGAACTGCAGCAGCGCGTAGAAGGGCGGCTGCGCCGGCACCGACGCCTGCGTCGCGTCGAAGCCGGCCGGCTGCTGCTGCTCGTTCGTCGCGGCGTCGGCAGTGGTCGCGGAGGAGCGGTTGACGGCCTCGGCCGGGTCGGCCGGGATCTCCCAGAAGTCCTCCCGGCTGAAGAACTCGTTCGCGTCGGTCACGTGGTAGCGGGTGAGCAGCTCGCGCTGCACCTTGAACAGGTCCTCCGGGTAGCGGAAGTGCGCCCGCAGCTCCTCGCTGACCTCGCTGGCCGGCCGCACCAGGTCGCCCCCGAAGGCCTTGTTCCAGGTCTCCAGGACCGGGTCGCGGTCGCCGTTCTGGTACAGCGTGACCGTGCCGTCGTACGCGTCGACGGTCGCCTTGACCGAGTTGCGGATGTAGTTGACCTTCTCCTGCACGGCGACGCCGCGGCTCTGGCTGTCGATGACCGCGTCGCCGAAGTCGGTGCTCTGCGAGTACGGGTAGCCGCTGCTGGTCGTGTAGCCGTCGACGATCCAGACGATCTTGCCGTCCACGGCCGCGGGGTACGGGTCGGCGTCGAGCTCGAGGAACGGCGCGACCTTCTCGACCCGCTCGCGGGGGTTGCGGACGTACTGGATGCGGCTCTCGCTCTTGATGGCGTCCGACAGCAGCAGGTTCGGCTCGCGGTACTTCAGCGCGTACGCCAGCTTGCGGCCGAGGTGGGTCAGCTCGACGCCCCCGTCCCCGTCGTAGTTGAACGTCGCCTGCTCGGCATCGGGCTCCTCGCCCTCCGCGGGCGCGGCCCCCTGGGTGAGGCCGACAGGGCCGTCGATCTCGTCCTGGTCGGTGTTGACGACGGAGTACGACGGCGACAGCTCGCCGTAGTAGATGCGCGTCTGCTCGAGGTCGATCGGGTTGTCCGGGCTGTTCGGGTCGACGAACAGCGGCCGGCCCTCGTCGTCCACCCGGTCGGCCGGCGCGGCGATGAGGCCGTTGCCGTGCGTGTAGGCCAGCCGCTCGTTGATCCAGCTGCGCTGGTTGCGCGCCAGGTTGCCGATCTGCACCTCGCGCGCGGCGACCACGAAGTCCTGCGCCTCGCCGTCGACCTCGTACCGGTCGATGTCGAGCTGGCGGTTGACGCCGAAGTAGAAGGTGAGGCGCTGCAGCTGCTCGAAGGTGGGCGACAGGCGGTTCGGGTCGAGCAGCCGGGCGCTGTCCACCTTGGCCGCCTGCGCGCGCAGCTCCTCCGGTGCGACGTCCTGGCTGGCCTGGTAGTCGACGACCTCGGTCTCGTCGATGCCGTAGGCCGCCCGCGTGGCCTCGATGTTGCGCTGGATGTAGGGCTCTTCGCGCTGGTCCTCGTTCGGGCTGACGCGGACCTGCTGGATGATCGCCGGGTAGATCCCGCCGATGACGACGGCGGAGACGACGAGCAGGCCCAGCGCGCCCGCGGGCAGCAGGATGTTGCGCACGACGATGTTGGCGAAGAACAGCAGCGCGCAGATCAGCGCGATGCCGATGAGGATGTTCTTCGCGGGCAGCACGGCGTTGACGTCGGTGTACCCGGCCCCTTCCACGTAGCCGCGCGTGGAGAAGGCCAGGCCGTACCGGTCGAGGTAGTACGCCACGGCCTTGAGAAGGACGATGACGCCGACCAGGACGGACAGGTGGGCGCGCGCCGCCGGGCTGACCTTCTCCCCCACGGTCTGCAGCCGGACGCCGCCGAACAGGTAGTGCGTGGCCGCGGCGGCCAGTAGCGCCAGCACCACCGCCGTCAGCAGGAAGCCCAGGACGAAGCGCTGGAAGGGGTAGGTGAAGGCGAAGTACGACACGTCGCGGCCGAACTGCGCGTCCTCGACGCCGAACGACGTGCCGTTGCGCCACAGCAGCCAGGTCTCCCAGCGGCTGGACGCCGACAGGCCGGCGAACAGGCCGAAGACGCCGCTGCCGAGCAGCAGGACCGGCGTGAGGAACGGCTCGACGGCGGAGCGGTAGCGCTCGAGGTTCTGCTGCTCCAGCGACATCGGCCGGAACGGCGGGCGCACCCGGTAGGCCACCACCACGTTGGCCCCGACCAGCACCGCCATCAGCAGCCCGAAGGCGACGAACAGCAGCAGCTTGGTCCGCAGCACGGTCGTGAAGACCTGCGAGAAGCCGACGGACCGGAACCACAGCAGGTCGGTGTAGAAGGAGATCGCCACCCCGCCCAGCAGCAGGACGGCAGCGATGACCGCCACGGTCGGGGCGAGCAGACGGGGACGGGCGGGCAGACCCGCCCCCGGGGTGCGGACGGCCACGCGTCTCACTCTCGCTCTCACTTGGGGTTGTTCTGGAGGCAACTCCACCACACCGCGGACGGTTCCTCCCGCTACGACAGACTGGGGCGTGACCGCGCCCAACTCCCCGCCCCCTCCCCCGAGCCTGCAGTCCGTCGTCGCCGAGGTGGAGCGCCACGTCGACGAGGCCGGGTGGGACCAGCCGCCGCAGCTGTTCGCCCTGGTGGACACCGAGGAGCTGCTGCGCGCCGAGCCGCAGCTCGCCGGAACGATGGGCATCGTCGCCGCGCGCCCCGGCCAGCTGACGCCGGTCGCCCAGGAGGCGCTGGCCGAGGGCCCGCTGGATGAGGTGCTCGCCCGGGTGCAGTTCGGCGAGCAGGTGCTCGGGGTCGTGCTGGCCCACGAGGTCGTCGTGCTGCCGCCGTCGGCCGAGCCGGAGCTCGATCAGGTCGAGGACCCGGCCGAGTACGCCGCCCGGCACGACGCGCGCCGCGACGTGCGGATGGTCGTGGGGGTCGTCCGCGATGGCTCGTCGGCCGCCGTTCTGCGCCTGCGCGGCAGCGAGGGCGCCGCCGACGAGCGGGTCACCGGGCCGGACCTCGCGCCCGGCCTGGCCGCCGCCCTGCTGGCCACCCTCGAGCAGCCTTAGCGGGCGGGACCTCGCCGGGCGGTCGGTCGCCGGCGCACCGGCGGCCGGTCGGGCAGCGGCTCGCCGGCCGGCAGGTCCAGGGAGAACTCCGACCCGCGCCCCGGCGCGCTCTCCACGTGCAGCGGGAAGCCGGCGTCCTCGGCCAGCCGCCCGACAAAGGACAGCCCGAGCCCGAGCCCTCCGACCCGCCGGGTGGCGCTGCCGTCCACCTGCTCGAACGACGTGAACAGCGACCCCTGAGCCGCCTCGGGGATGCCCGGCCCGGCGTCGCGGACCGAGACCCGCACCGACGACGTGCCGGGCGCCGGCGCGGCGACCAGCGTGATCGGGGTGCCGGGCGCGGTGTACTTCACGGCGTTGTCGATGAGCTCGTCCAGCGCCTTGGAGACCCAGGTGGCGTCGACGTGCACCGTCGGCAGGCCGGCCGACACCCGGCGCCTCAGGTCGTCGGCGCGCTCGGGCGCGCGGGTGCGCCAGGCCTCCAGCCGGGCGTCCAGCAGCGACCGGACGTCGACGTCCTTGGGGCTCACCTGCACCCGGCCGGCCTCGATGGAGGCGACGTCGACGAGCAGGTCCACGACGCGGTTCATCTTCAGACTCTCGGCCAGGATGGTGCCGGCGAACATCGCGACCTGCTCCGGCGGCAGGCCCGGCCGCGAGGCCAGGATGTCGGCGTAACCCCGGATCGGGGTCAGCGGCGTGCGCAGCTCGTGGCTGACGTTGGACAGGAACTCGGTCTTCATGCGCTCCACCTCGCGCTCCCGGGTGGTGTCGCGCAGCACCAGCACGACCCCGTCGGCGTCCCGCAGGGCGGTGAGCGCCACGCGTACGGGGACCGTGCTGCCGTCCGGGCGGCGCACCTCGGCAGGCGCGTCCTGCAGCCGCAGCGCCGGGTCGGCGAGCTGCGCGCCACTGGCGTCGCGCACGTCGACCGCCTCGACCAGCCGCCGCCCGACGACCTCGGCCGGCGCGCCCAGCCCGAGCATGGCGAGCGCCGCGCTGTTGGCCGAGGTGATCCGGCCGTCGGCGTCGGTGGCCAGCAGGCCGTCGCTCATCGAGGCGAGCACGGTCTCGAGCCGGTCCGCGGAGGAGCGCAGGTCACCGGTGAGCCGGGCCAGCGAGCCGGTCATGGCGTCGAAGGTCCGCGACAGCACGCCGACCTCGTCGCGGCCAGCGGCCGGGGGGCCGCTGGCTGTGAGGTCGCCGGCGGCCACCCGCTGAGCGGCCAGCGTCAGCCGGCGCACCGGTTGGACGGTCCGGCGGCCCAGCAGCAGCGCCAGCAGGGCCACGACACCGGTGGTGGCCACGGCCGACAGCAGCAGGGCGGTCAGCCCGGCCCGCTGGCTGGCGACCGCCGCCTCCGCGCCCCGGGTGACGGCGAGCAGGCCCAGCGGAGTTCCGCGCGGGTACTCGAACGCCCGCACGTGCAGGGTGGGGCGGCGCGCACCGGCAGCCTGCGTGAGCCGGCCGCCCGCGAGCCCCGGCTCCTCCAGCGCGGCGACGACCTGGCTCAGCAGCGCCGCGTCGTCTCGCGGGTCCTCGTTGGTGGACGCCGAGACCCGCGGCGGCGCCCCGGTGATCAGCGCGACGCCGAAACCGTCGCCGGGCACGCTGTCGGACACAAAGGCGCTGTCCAGCCGCACGCCGTAGACGAGGGCGTCGCGCGGGTCGCCGTCCGGGTCGGGCCGCACGCCGGGCGCGACCACCAGCGCCGCCAGGCCGGCCTCGGCGCC
>JAOPWK010000286.1 GCA_025965735.1 Frankiales bacterium | reverse complement strand
ACCACGGGGGCGCTGGTGCGGTGACCGTTGCCGGCGACGACGTCCGCCACGATCACGGTCACGTTGTCCGGGCCGCCGCCGCGCAGGGCCAGCTGGACCAGCCGGTCGCACGTCTCCTGCGGGTCCTCGATGCCGAGCGCCTCCTGCAGCGTCTCCAGCCGGCCGACCGGGCCGGTGAGGCCGTCGGTGCAGAGCAGGTACCGGTCGCCCTGGCGCACCTCGCGCACCGACAGGTCAGGCTCGATGCCCTGGCGCCCGTCGAGCGCCCGGGTGATCAGCGAGCGCTGCGGGTGGGTGGTGGCCTCCTCCTCGCTGATGCGGCCCTCGTCGACCAGCGTCTGGACGAGCGTGTGGTCGTGGGTGATCTGCGTGAGGACGCCGTCGCGCAGCAGGTACGCGCGGGAGTCGCCGATGTGGAGCATCCCGAGCCGGCTTCCGGCGAACAGGAAGGCCGTCAGCGTCGTGCCCATGCCGTCCAGGCCGGGGTCGCCGGCGACCATGTCGCGCAGGTGGTCGTTGGCGGAGACGGCGCTGCTGCGCAGGGTGTCCAGCAGGTCGCTGCCGGGATCGTCCTCGTCCAGGTGCGCGATCGCGGCGATGGCGACCGCGGAGGCGACTTCGCCCGCGGCGTGGCCGCCCATGCCGTCGGCGACCGCGAGGATCCGCGGCCCGGCGTAGACCGAGTCCTCGTTGCCCTCGCGCAGGAGCCCGGTGTGGGAGCGGGCGGCGAAGCGGAGCGAAAGCGTCATGCGGCGAGGCCCGTCATGTGCGCAGCTCGAGCACGGTCTTGCCGATCCGGATCTGCTGCCCGACCGGCACCGGCGTCGGGCGCACGACCTTCGCGCCGCCCAGGTACGTGCCGTTGGTCGAGCCGAGGTCCTCGACCATCCAGGTGCCGTCGCCCGGCACCAGCCGCGCGTGCCGGGTGCTGGCGTAGTCGTCGGTGAGCACGAGCGTGGAGTCGTCCGCCCGGCCCAGCGTCACCGGCTCCTCGCCCAGCTTGAGCGTCGTCCCGGCAAGGGCGCCCTCGGTGACGACGAGGCGGCGCGCGGCGCTGCGCCCGCGGCGGCCGCTGCTCTGCGACGGCGTGGCGGGCACCCGGGGGGCGGCCGCGACGGCAGGAGCCGCGGCCGGCGTCCGGACGACCTTGCTGCCGGACAGGTCGTTGCGCACGGTGCGGAAGGCCACGATCACGAACAGCCAGAGCAGGGCGAGCAGGCCGTACTTCACGGCGGCCACGATCAGGGCGCTGCCCATCAGGCCTCCCGCTTGAACAGGATCGGCGTCGCGCCGACCTCGATCCGGTCGCCGTCGGACAGGACGGCGGCGCCGACGCGACGGCCGTTCACCAGCGTGCCGTTCGTGGAGCGCAGGTCGACGACGCTGGCCACGTCGCCCTCGAGCCGCACCTCGGCGTGCGCGCGGGAGACGCCGGTGTCGTGCAGCCGCAGGTCGGCCTCGGCGCCACGGCCGATCACGGTGACCGGGGACGTGAGCAGCACGACCCGCTCGCGGTCCTCACCCACGGCCGGCAGCAGCAGCCGGGGACGACCGACGCCGGTCGTGTGGTGCTCGTTGCGGGCGGGGGCGTCGGCGGCGACGGTGCTGCGGACCCGGAAGACGCCGGTGTCGAGCTCGTCGACCTGCTCGAAGGCGACCCGCACCTTGCCGACGAAGGACCAGCCCTGCTCCTGCGCGTGCTCGCGCACCATGCTGGCCAGCTCGGCGCGCAGCGGCTCGTCGTACTCGCTCATGCGGGTGAAGTCGTGCTCACCGAGCTCGACGACGTAGGCGTTCGGCACGAGCACCCGGCCGGCGCCCACGATGGCCTTCTTGTCGGCGGCCTCCCGCTGGAGCGCGGCGGCCACCTCGACCGGCTGGACGACCCCGCCGAAGACACGGGCGAAGGCACCCTCGACGAGGCCTTCGAGCCGACGCTCGAAGCGCTGCAGCACTCCCACGCCGGGTCCCCTTCCCTCTCGGCAGAGATCGTATCCGCGCTGGTCGCGGGCTCCGGAGGCCCCTGATCCGGGTGCTAGCCTTGCCCCCGCACTCGCGCGAGTGGCGGAATGGCAGACGCGCACGGTTCAGGTCCGTGTGTCCGAAAGGACGTGGGGGTTCAACTCCCCCCTCGCGCACAGCACAGCACGGCAGGCCGCTCCCCCGGGGGCGGCCTTCGTCGTCCGGCCGTCGGCGCGGCTAGCGTTGATCGCGTGACCGTGACCGCCCAGGACGTCGAGCAGGCTGCTGTCCGCCTCGCCGACGTGGTCGCGTCGACGCCGGTCGAGCGCAGCCCGCGGCTGTCCGACCGGGTGGGCGGCGACGTCTTCCTCAAGCGCGAGGACCTGCAGGTCGTCCGGTCGTACAAGGTCCGCGGCGCCTACAACCTCGTTCACCAGCTGAGCGAGGACGAGCGGGCGAAGGGCGTGGTGTGCGCGAGCGCCGGCAACCACGCGCAGGGGCTCGCCTTCGCCTGCCGCGCGCTGGGCGTGCCCGGCAAGGTCTTCCTGCCCGGGACGACGCCGCGCCAGAAGCGGGACCGGATCGCGGTCCTCGGGGGCCAGGACGTGGAGGTGCTGCTGGTCGGTGACACCTACGACGACGCGGCCGCCGCCGCGCTCGCCGACGCTGCCATCACCGGTGCCACGCTCGTACCCGCCTTCGACGACCCGCGGACGATCGCCGGCCAGGGCACGGTCGTCGCCGAGGCGTTCGCCCAGCTGGGCCGGGTGCCGGACGTCGTGGTGCTGCCGGTCGGCGGAGGCGGCCTGCTGGCCGGGGCGGTCAGCTGGCTGACCGAGCGCCACCCGACGGTGCGCGTCATCGGGGTGGAGCCCGCGGGCGCTGCCTGCATGGCGGCCGCGCTGCAGGCGGGCGAGCCGGTGCGGCTCGAGGAGATCGACGGCTTCGTCGACGGCGCCGCCGTGCGCCGGGCCGGTGACGTCACCTTCCCGCTGGTGCGCGACAGCAAGGCGGAGGTCGTTGCCGTCAGCGAGGGGCGCGTCTGCACCGAGATGCTCGCGCTCTACCAGTCCGACGGGATCATCGCCGAGCCCGCGGGTGCGCTGGCCGCTGCCGCGCTCGGCGCGGTGGTCGCCGTCGATCCCGGCTCCACCGTGCTGGTCGTGCTCTCAGGCGGCAACAACGACGTCAGCCGCTACGGCGAGATCGTCGAGCGGGCGCTGGTGCACGAGGGCCGCAAGCACTACTTCCTCGTCGACTTCCCGCAGGAGCCGGGTGCGCTGCGCCGCTTCCTGGACGAGGTGCTCGGGCCGGACGACGACATCACGCTGTTCGAGTACGTCAAGCGCAACAACCGCGAGACCGGCCCGGCCCTGGTCGGCATCGAGCTGAGCCGGCCCGAGGACCTCCCCGCGCTGCTCGAGCGGATGGCGGCCGCCCCGCCCGAGATCAGCCCCGTCCCGCCCGACAGCCCGCTGTTCCGCTTCCTGTTGTGACGAGGGGCTCGCTGTAGCGGGAGGAGGAACGCCCACCTCGAACGGACCGGCGGCGCCTCGAGCGCGACCCGCCCCGGAGGCGGCCCACCTCGGGCGAGGTGGCACTCTTCGGTCCCGCAGGCGGACAGCCGCCGTGCCGTCTAAGGGGTCCCCATGAGCACGGTCACCGTTGAGAAGGACGGCCACGTCCTGCTGATCGGCGTGGACCGCGCCGCCAAGCGCAACGCGTGGAACCTCGCCGTCATCGAGGAGGTCGGGCAGGCGTACGAGCAGCTCGCCACCGACGACGACGTCCGCGTGGGCGTGGTCTTCGGCCACGGCGACCACTTCTCCGCCGGGCTGGACCTCGCGGAGGTGCTGCCCGCGGTGCAGGCCGACGGGCCGTCGGTGCTGTCCGGCACGAGCCTGCACGACCCGTTCGGCCTGTGGGGCCCGCCGGTGCCCAAGCCGGTCGTCATGGCCGTGCAGGGCATCGCCTTCACGCTGTCGATCGAGCTCGCGCTGGCCAGCGACATCGTCGTGGCGGCCGACGACGTCCGGTTCCGCCAGCTCGAGGTCGGCCGCGGGATCCTGCCCTTCGGCGGCGCGACCCTGCGGGCTCCGGCCCAGCTCGGCTGGGGCAACGCGATGCGCTGGATCCTCACCGGCGAGGAGCTCGGCGCTGCCGAGGCGCACCGGATCGGCCTCGTGCAGGAGGTCGTCCCGGCCGGCCAGCAGCTGGCCCGAGCCACCGAGATCGCCCAGCTGATCGCCAAGCAGGCGCCGCTGGGCGTCTACGGGACGCTGGCCAACGCCCGCATCGCCTGCCGCAACGAGGAGGCTGCCCGCGAGCACCTTGCCGGCCTGCTCCCGCCGCTGCTCGTGTCCGAGGACGCCGCCGAAGGCGTGCAGTCCTTCGTCGAGCGGCGCGAGGCACGCTTCACCGGACGCTAGAAGATCTCGCCGGGGCCCTGGTCGCTGATCACCGGCAGCCCCTGCGCCTGCCAGGCGAGCATCCCGCCGGTCATGTTCGCCGCTGGGATGCCTCGCGCCACCAGCGCGGCCGCGGCCAGCTGCGAGCGGCTGCCCACCCGGCAGACCGCGACCACCGGCAGCTCGGCAGGCACCGTCGACGGGTCCAGCCGGCTCAGCGCGACGTGCACCGCCTCCTGCGCCCGGCCGGCCGCCCACTCGTCCTCCTCGCGGACGTCCAGCAGCAGGACCTCACCGGCCAGCGCCCGGCGGTGCGCCTCGGCGGGGCTGATCTCGGCGACGTGGGGGTGCATGCCCGCCAGCGTGCCACCAGAGTGACCGGGTGCTGACCGCCCGGCTCCTCGTCGCCGTCGCCCTGGCCGTCACGGGCGCGGTCCACCTCGACCTGGCCAGCAGCTACGACGGCCTCGGGGACACCGTCACCGTCGGGGCGCTGTTCCGTGCGCAGGGCGCGGTCGCGCTGCTGGTGGCCGGCTGGCTGGTCGTGCGCCGCCGGGACCGGCTGCCGCTGCTCGCAGCCCTGCTCGTCGGCGCCGCCTCGACAGCGGCCGTCGTCCTGTCGGTCTACGTCCGGGTGCCGGCGCTGGGTCCGCTGCCGGAGCTGTACGAGCCGGTCTGGTACGCCGAGAAGAACGCCTCCGCCCTGGCCTCGGCGCTCGCGGCGCTGGGTGCGGCGGCCCTGCTCGGCAGGAGCCGGTCGGGCCAGGTCCCGTAGCCTGGTGATCAGGTGTCCGCCCCGTCCTGAGGAGCCGTCCGTGCACCGGCTGCTGGTCGCCGTCGTCCTCCTGCTCACCGGCTGCTCGGCGGGCAGCGACCCGGACACGGCGACGCCCCCCGCACCGAGCGTTCCCTCGAGCAGCGCCCCGGCCGCGCCGTCGCCGAGCCCGACGCCGACCGCCAGGACGATCGACGTGACGTACGCCGCCGGTGAGATCAGCGGCGTCGAGGGCCGCGTCGAGGTCGAGAAGGGCGAGCAGCTCGTCCTGCGCTTCACCTCCGACGTGGTCGAGGAGATCCACGTCCACGGCTACGACCTGTACGCCGACCTGGTGCCTGGCCAGCCCGCGCAGATCGCCTTCACCGCCGACCTGCCCGGCTCGTACGAGGTGGAGCTGCACGAGGCAGGGCGGCCGCTGTTCCAGCTGAGGGTGTCGTGATCGCCTGGGCGCCGGACGTGGTCCTCGCGCACGGGGTCGGCAGCCGCTCGGACCTGCCGGTGCCGCTCTACCTCGCGCTGTACGGCGCCGGGCTCGCCGTCGTCGTCAGCTTCCTGGCGCTGGCGCTGCTGTGGCGCGTCCCGAAGCTGCGCGGCGACGCGGCCGGGATCCCGCTGCCCGGTGTCGTGCAGGCGGTCATCGACGCCCCCGTCGTGCGCTGGCTCGTCCGGCTGGTCGTCCTCGCGCTGACGCTTCTCGTCGTCGCCGTCGCCCTCGTCGGCCCGGCCAGCCCGAACGACAACCTCGCGCCGTACGCGCTCTACGTGACCTTCTGGGTGGGGCTCATCCCGGCCAGCCTGCTGCTCGGGGCCTTCTGGCGGTACGTCAACCCGCTGCGCACGCTGCACGCCGGCCTGGCCAGGATCACCGGTCCCGCGCCGGCCGAGGGGCGGCTGCCCTCGCTCGGGTACTGGCCGGCCGCCGTGTCGCTGCTCGTCTTCGTCTGGCTCGAGCTGGTGCTGCCGGGTCGCGCCGAGCCGCGCACGGTCGGCGTCTTCCTGGTCGTCTACGGCGTGGTGCAGCTGGTCGCGGCGCTGTGGTTCGGCAGCGGCTGGTTCGCGCGCGGCGACGGGTTCGAGGTCTACAGCACCCTGCTCGGGCGGATGTCGCCGTTCGGGCGGCGCGACGACGGCCGCCTGGTGCTCCGCTCCCCGCTCGATGGGATCGACGGCGTGCGGGTCGAGCCCGGGCTCGTGGCCGTCGTGATGGTGCTCATCGGCTCGACAGGGTTCGACGGGCTGTCACGCACCCAGTTCTGGGCGGAGGGCCCCGGCAGGGACGCCTACCTCACGGCCGTACCCGGCACGTTCGGCCTGCTGGTGATGATCGCGCTGGCCACGCTGCTGTTCGTGGGCGCCACCCTTCTGGGCGGCCTCCTGACCCGGCACTCCCCGCGCGCGCAGCCAGGGCTGTTCGCCCACTCGCTGGTGCCCATCGCCGCCGGCTACGCCATCGCCCACTACTTCTCCCTGCTGCTGCTCGACGGGCAGGCCACCTGGATCCTGGCCAGCAACCCGTTCGGCCGCGAGGGCGTCGACCTGTTCGGGACGTACGGCAACGCCATCGACTACACGCGGATCAGCCCCAGGGTGATCGCCAACGTGCAGGTCGCAGCGATCGTCCTCGGGCACGTCCTGGGCGTGGTGCTGGCGCACGACCGGGCGGTGCGCGCGGGCGGGCACCGGACCACCAGCGGGCAGCTGCCGCTGGTCGCGGTGATGGTCGGCTTCACCGTCGGCGGCCTGAGCCTGCTGCTCTCGTCATGATCCCGCTCGCGCATGGCGGTGGCGCCCCGGAGGCCGCGATGATCGGCCTCCCGCTGCTGCTGTTCGCGGTGTTCTTCCTGCTCGAGCGACGGGCCCGTCGCCGAGAGCGACCGTCGGAGCAGCCGCAGAATCGGTACGAACCGGATTGAACACGGGCATCCTTGGCACCACAACCACTCTTTTGGCCTAGTTAGAAGCCCCGACGGCTGGCTACTCTCAGTGACCGCAGGATCACACACCCGTGGAACTGCGCGGACCGGCTTGAGCCCCGGTCTGAGGAAGCGATGATCCGGACGGTCCACACCGACGGCTCCTCTCGAGGAGCCGCACGGAGAGACACGGTCGCCTAGGCCGTCCGGGGAGTGAGTGGCGAGACCGACCTGCCCCTGGAGACGGGGTGCCCCTGGGCACCTGGCCTCCGGACGCAGAGGCATTGATCCGCACGGTCCTCACCGATCCCGCTCTCGAGCGGGACACGGAGAAGGACGGTCGCCCAGACCGTGCGGGGAGCCAGTGGCGAGACCGGCTCGTTCGGTGGTCAGGAGTGCGCGGGCACCTCCCACCGCGGACGGGAGTCCCAGCATGACCTGTACCAGCAGCAACCTTCGACGGCATCGACTCTTGGCGGTGCTCCTCGCCGTTCCGCTGTCGTTCGCGATGACCGGCACAGCCCTCGCGACCGGCGGCGGCAGCTCCTCGCAGGGCAGCAGCAAGAGCTCCAGCAGTGGCAGCACGTCCCATCAGGGCTCGTCCAAGGACGGCAGCAAGTCCGAGGGCAAGGACGGCAGCAAGTCCGAGGGCAGGGACGGCAGCAAGTCCGAGGGCAAGTCCGAGGGCAAGTCCGAGGGCAAGGACGGCACGTCGTCCCCGCGTCCCAAGCCGTCCAAGACCCCGCGCCCGGACAGCGACGGCAAGGACAAGTCCAAGGTCACTATCTGCCACGCGACGGGCAG
>JAOPWK010000281.1 GCA_025965735.1 Frankiales bacterium | reverse complement strand
ACACGGTCGGCACGTCCAGGCCGCGGGCTCGCCAGCGAGCGGCGTCGAGGCAGGCCTGCTCCAGGACCCACACGTCGATCTCGCCGATGATCCCGGACTCCTCGGCGACGGGGATGAAGTCCTCGGGTGAGATGGCGCCCTCGGTCGGGTGCTCCCACCGCAGCAGGGCCTCCGCGCCGACGATCGCGCCGTCCGGCAGGCGCACGATCGGCTGGTAGGCCAGCGACAGCTGGTTCTCCGCCAGCGCCGTGCGCAGCCCGTGGTGCAGCGACATGCGGCGGGCGGCAGTCTCGTGCATCCACGGCTCGTACCAGGTGACGCGGTCGCGGCCGGTGCCCTTGGACGCGTACATCGCCAGGTCGGCGTTGCGCAGCAGCTCGTCCGGCGAGGCAGCGTCGCGGGTGAGGGCGATGCCAAGGCTGGCACGCACCGACACGCTGGTGCCCGCGACGGGCACGGCAGCGCGCAGGGCCTCCAGCACCCGGGCGCTGATCGCGGCGACGTCCTGCTCCCCGTCGAGCACCAGCACGAACTCGTCGCCACCGATCCGGCTGACGTCGTCGCGGTTGCGCAGGCAGCAGGTGAGCCGCTCGGCGACCTGCCGCAGCAGCTCGTCGCCGTGCGCGTGCCCGAACGTGTCGTTGACGGCCTTGAAGCCGTCCAGGTCCACCAGCACGACCGTCACCGGACGGCCGGTCTCGTACGCCGAGCTCAGCAGGGCGCGGGCGTGCGCGAGGTTGCCCAGCCCGGTGAGCGCGTCGTGGAAGGCGGCGTGCGACAGCTGGCGCTCGAGCAGGTGCCGCTCGTGCACGTCGCGGGCGTTGCCCACCACGCCGCGGACGCTCGGGTCGTGCAGCTGGTTCTTGAGCAGCACCTGCATCCACCGCAGCTCGCCGGTGGCCGCCCGCACGCGCACGAGGGACTCCACCTCCGCGCCCGGCTCGGCGACGACGTCGGTGAATGCCTGGCGCAGCAGCAGCCGGTCGTTGGGCTCGACCACGTCGCCGATGGAGCGGCCCAGCAGGTGGTCGGCCGGGATGCCGAAGACGCGCTCGACGGCCGGGCTGACGTAGGTCACCCGGCCGTCGTCGGCGTGCAGCGTGATGAGGTCCGAGGCGCTGGTGACCAGCGAGCGGAACAGCTCCTCGCGGGCCTGCAGCCGCGCGGTGAGCAGGTCGCGGTCGCGGCTGCCGACCATCTGCCGCAGGAACAGCGCGGCGACCAGGACGATGCCGGCGAGCAGCTGCGCGCCGTCGATGCCGTCGCCGGACAGCGCGATCCAGGAGGCCACCAGGATGGCGGCGATGACGGGCAGCTGGGGCAGGGCAGCGACGGGGCCCTCCCAACGGGAGACGCGGGATCCCCGGCTCTCCCGGGAGAAGGCGCCCGCCACGACGAGGAGCAGGCCGGCCTCGTACAGCAGCGAGATCCAGCTGTCGGCGCGGTAGGTGCCGGCGGAGGTGTCCATCGTGTACGCGACGTCGGCCAGCGCGTACAGGGCCAGTCCGCTGCCCGTGAGCGCCAGCTCGCGCCGCGCGCGGCGGGCGACCCGCGGCAGGACGCTGGCCAGCATGCCCAGGACGAACACGTCGCTGGCCGGGTACGCGAGCGTCACGACGTGCGTGAGCAGCGGCATCCCGTGACCGACGCTGGCGGGCTGCAGCAGCAGGGCGTACGCCACGAACCACAGGGCGCCGGCCGCGACCACGCCGTCCAGCAGGGCACGGCTGGCCGAGCCGGCCTTGCGCTCGGTCACCGGGTAGCGCAGCAGGCCGACGACGCACAGCGGCAGGAAGGTGAAGTGGACGACGTCCACCAGGGACGGGTCAGGCGCGGGTTCGCCGGTCAGGACGATCCACAGGATGGCGAGGACGCCACCGGCGGCGCCGGCCATCAGCGAGCACGCGACGAGGACGCGGGCGTGGCGCAGCCTGCCGGGCACAGTCCGGGAGCGGCGGAGCATCGCGATGCAGGCGACGGTGACGGTGACGGTCTGGACCGCCCAGGCGAGCGGTTCGCCCACCGAGCGGGGCAGCGGCTGGAGCAGCATGAGCAGGGCGAAGACGACCAGCGCCAGGACGAGCGCGGCCCGCGCTCGAGTCCGTGCGTACGCGCCCACGGGTCACTATCGACCGGAGCAGGGCGAACTGCACCGCTGGCGCAGGAAGATGATCCAGAAGGACTAGTCGGCCGGCCGTTCGCGGCTGCCTCGGGCACCATGGACGGGGTGGACGACGCACGCCTCGACGCGCTGGCCGACCTGGTGTCGGACGGCGACGTGGTGGTCCTGTCCGGGGCCGGGCTGTCGACCGAGTCCGGCATCCCGGACTACCGCGGCCCGAGCGGCGCGGCGCGGCCGGCCCGCCCGATGACCTACCAGGCGTTCACCGGCTCGGAGACCGCCCGGCGCCGGTACTGGGCGCGCAGCCACCTCGGCTGGCGGGTGATCGCCCGGGCGCAACCGAACGCCGGCCACCGGGCCGTCGCGGCCCTGGAGTCGCAGGGGCTGCTGGCCGGGACGATGACGCAGAACGTCGACGGCCTGCACACCGCCGGCGGCTCGCGGAACGTTCTGGAGCTGCACGGCAACCTGGACCGGGTGGTCTGCCTGGGCTGCCGGCGGCTCAGCCCGCGCGAGGAGCTGGACGGGCGGCTGCGGGCGGTCAACCGGGCCTGGGGCGCGAAGGTCCTCGCGGTGAACCCGGACGGCGACGTCGAGCTGCCGGACGAGGACCTGCTGGCCTTCCGCACCGTCGGCTGCGCGGCGTGCGGCGGTGTCCTCAAGCCCGATGTCGTCTTCTTCGGCGAAACCGTCCCGGCCGACCGCGTGGCCACCTGCTTCTCGCTGGTGGACCGCGCCGGAGCGCTGCTCGTGCTGGGCTCGTCCCTGACGGTCATGTCGGGCTACCGCTTCGTGCTGCACGCCGCCAAGCTGGGCGTCCCGGTGGCCATCGTGAACGCCGGCGCCACCCGCGGAGACGAGAAGGCGGCGCTGCGGGTGGACGCCCCGCTGGGCGAGGTGCTGCCGGCGCTGGTCGAGCGGCTGGACGTGCTGACTCGGCGCTGAGCGGTCAGCGGACCGCGGCGAGCGCCTCCGGCAAGGTGAAAGCGCCTGCGTACAGGGCCTTTCCGACGATGGCACCCTCGACGCCGGACGGCACCAGCGCGGCCAGCGCCCGCAGGTCGTCCAGCGAGCTGACTCCCCCGCTGGCCACGACCGGCCGGTCGGTCCGCTCGCAGACCTGCTGGAGCAGCTCGACGTTCGGGCCGGTGAGCGTGCCGTCGCGGCGGACGTCGGTGACGACGTAGCGGGCGCAGCCCTCCTCGTCGAGCCGGGCGAGCACCTCCCAGAGGTCGCCGCCCTCCTGCGTCCAGCCGCGCGCGGCGAGGGTCGTGCCGCGGACGTCCAGCCCGACGGCGATGCGGTCGCCGTAGGTGGCGATCGCTCTCGCGCACCAGTCCGGTGACTCCAGCGCTGCGGTGCCGAGGTTGACGCGGGCGCAGCCGGTGGCGAGCGCCGCCTCGAGCGAGGCGTCGTCGCGGATGCCGCCGCTCATCTCGACCTTGACGTCGAGGGTGCCGACCACCCGGGCGAGCAGCTCACGGTTGGAGCCGCGCCCGAAGGCGGCGTCCAGGTCGACCAGGTGCACCCACTCGGCGCCGTCGCGCTGCCACTGCAGGGCGGCGTCGACCGGGTCGCCGTACGAGGTCTCGCTCCCGGCCTCGCCCTGCACGAGCCGGACGGCCTGTCCGTCGGCGACGTCGACGGCCGGCAGCAGCTCCAGGGTGCTCAACGCGTCCTCCGGGTCGGGTCGGTCGTGATGACCACGATGAGCGGCAGCACCATCGTCGCGACGACGAGCAGCCCGATGCGCCCGGTCCACGTGGGCGCGAGGTACAGGATGGCGGCCGCGGCGAACAGCCAGCCGAGGGTGAGCGCGAGCTTGAGCCGCCAGGGCAGCTTGGGGAAGCGGCGCTGCCGGTAGACCGGCTGGCGCTTGGGCAGCTCCGGCACGGTGGGCGTCAGCCGCTCGACGCGGGCCTTGCGCTCCGCGGCGCGTGCCTTCTTGGCACGCAGCTGCGCGGCCTCGGCCTCGCGGGTGGCGCGGGCGCGCTGGCGCTCCTTGCTCATCGCGGGTCTCCGACGCGGACGCTCATGCCGTTCCTCTCATGACAGGGACTTCACCCAGTTGTGCAGCAGCGCAGCCCCGGCGTCGCCGCTCTTCTCCGGGTGGAACTGGGTCGCGGACAGCGCGCCGCGCTCGACGGCCGCGACGAACGGCTCGCCGTGCCGGGCGGTCGTGGTGAGCGCGTCCTCCACCGTGCCGTGCACCGCGTAGGAGTGGACGAAGTAGAAGCGCTCCTGCTCGAGCCCGTCGAACAGCGTCGAGCCGGGCGGCACGTCCACGGTGTTCCAGCCCATGTGCGGGACCACGTCGGCCTCGAGGCGCGTGACGGCGCCGGGCAGCACGCCGAGCCCGTCGGTCTGCTCGCCGTGCTCGACGCCGGTCTCGAACAACACCTGCATCCCGACGCAGATCCCAAGCACGGGGCGGCGCTTGCGCAGCCGGTCCCACACCAGCGTGCCGCCGCGCACCGCGTTGATGCCGCGCATGCACGCGGCGAAGGCGCCGACGCCCGGCACCACCAGACCGTCGGCCTCCAGAGCCGTGTCGAAGTCCTTGGTGAGGGTGACCTCGGCGCCGGCCCGCTGCAGCGCGCGCTCGGCCGAGCGCAGGTTGCCCGAGCCGTAGTCGAGCAGGACGACGGAGCTCACGCGTCCTCCCGGTGCCGCAGCCAGGCGGTCCGCGCCCAGGTGGCGCAGCCGGTGAACGCGCCCGCCAGGAACAGCACGTACAGGACCGTCAGCGCCTTCACGTGCGCGACCGCCGGACGGCGAGCAGCCCGAGGGCCAGCCCCAGCACCGGGAAGAAGACCAGCTCCGGGCCGGGGTCGCCGCTGCGCAGGGCGTCCCAGACCTGCGGCGCACCGAGGACGGCGATGAGCAGCACGACCAGCCCGGTGAGGAGCGGGCCGGCCACCGACGGCGCCTCCTCGTACCGGAGCTCGTCGTAGGACAGGTCGTCCACCTAGAGGCTCCCCTTGGTGCTCGGGATGCCCAGCACCTTCGGGTCCAGCGCCACGGCGTCGCGCAGCGCGCGGGCGACGGCCTTGAACTGCGCCTCGACGACGTGGTGGGCGTTGCGGCCGCTGAGCACCCGCACGTGCAGGGCGATGTCGGCGGTGGCGACGATCGATTCCCAGATGTGGCGCGTGAGCGTCGTGTCGTAGGAGCCGATCAGCTCCACGAGCTGCGGCTCCTCGTGCACGACGTACGGCCGGCCCGACAGGTCGACCGCAGCCTGGACGAGGCACTCGTCCAGCGGGACCAGCGCGTCCCCGAAGCGGCGGATGCCGGCCTTGTCGCCGAGCGCCTGCTTCAGCGCCGAGCCGATGGCCAGGCTGGTGTCCTCGACCGTGTGGTGCGCGTCGACCTCGAGGTCGCCGCGGGTGCGCACCGTCAGGTCGAAGCCGCCGTGCTTGCCGAGCTGAGCGACCATGTGGTCGAAGAACGGCACGCCGGTGTCGGAGCTGGCCTCGCCGGTGCCGTCGAGGTCGAGCTCGACGCGGACGTCGCTCTCCTTGGTGGTCCGCTCGATCAGTGCAGAACGAGGGACAGCGGTGCGGCTCATGACGTGATCTCCTTCAGCGCGTCGAGGAACGCGGTCGTCTCGGGCTCGGTGCCGGCGTTGACGCGCAGCCAGCCGGCCAGGCCGGGGCCGCTGCTCAGGTCGCGCACGAGCACGCCCCGGTCGAGCAGCGCCTGCCACACCCGCGCGGGCTGCTCGAACTGCCCGAAGAGCAGGAAGTTCGACTCGGTGGGCACGACCTGCAGGCCCAGCGCACCGATCTCGCGCACCATCCGGTCGCGCTGCTGCTTGACCTGCTCGACGGTGCCGAGCAGCTCGTCGGCGTGCGCGAGGGCGGTGCGCGCGGCGGCCTGGGTGAGGGCGGAGAGGTGGTACGGCAGCCGCACCAGGCGAAGGGCGTCCACGACCGCCGGGCTCGCCGCGAGGTAGCCGACGCGCGCGCCGGCCAGGGCGAAAGCCTTGCTCATCGTCCGGCTCACGATGAGCCGCGGGCAGTTGTCCAGCAGCGTGACGGCGCTCGGCGACGCGGCGAACTCGGCGTACGCCTCGTCGACCAGGACGATCCCGTCGCCGGCCTCGTGCACGGCCTCGACGACGTCCAGCCCGGTGATCGTGCCGGTCGGGTTGTTGGGCGTCGTGAGGAAGGTGATGGCCGGCCGGTGCTCGCGCACGGCGGCGACCGCGGTGTCGAGGTCGAGCGAGAAGTCCTGCCCGCGAGGGACCCCCACCCAGCCGGTGCTGGTGCCGCGGGCCAGCAGCGGGTGCATCGGGTAGCTGGGCTCGAAGCCGAGCGCGGTGCGGCCCGGCCCGCCGAACGCCTGGCAGACCTGCTGCAGCACCTCGTTGGAGCCGTTGGCGGCCCACAGCTGCTCGATCGCGAGCGGGACGCCCGTCTGCTTCGACAGGTACGCCGCGAGGTCAGTGCGCAGCGCCACGGCCTCGCGGTCGGGGTAGCGGTTCAGCGTCGCCGCGGCCTCGCCCACGGCACGTGCCAGGTCCGCGACGAGCGCGGCGGAAGGGGCGTGCGGGTTCTCGTTGACGTTGAGCTGCACCGCGTCCGGGAGCTGAGGGGCGCCGTACGGCGCCTTGCCCTTCAGGTCGTCCCGGACGGGGAGCGCGTCCAGGGCTGAGCTCACCTGCTGCCGCTCATCGGACGCGGACCTGGACGGCCTCGACGTGCGCCACCAGGTCCTCGGAGCCGCCGAGCGCGCTCACGTGCGGCGCCACCTCGGCGAGCGCCTCGGGGCTGTACTGCACCAGCGACATCCGCTTGAGGAAGCTCTGCGTCGACAGCCCGGCGCTGAAGCGGGCCGTGCCGCCGGTGGGCAGGACGTGGTTCGACCCGGCCAGGTAATCGCCGAGGCTGACCGGGGTGTGGTTGCCGATGAAGACCGCGCCGGCGTTGCGCACCCGGCGGGCACGCTCGGGGGCGTCGGCGGTGAGTACCTCGAGGTGCTCAGCGGCCCAGGCGTCGACGACCTGCAGGCCGTGGTCGAGGTCGTCCACCAGCACGTGCGCGGACTGGCCGGCCAGCGCCGTCTCGACCCGCTCGCGGTGACGGGTGGCGGGGACCTGCTTGCCGAGCTCGACGTCCACCGCGTCGAGCAGCTCCACGCTCGGGGTGACCAGCAGGCAGGCGGCCAGCGGGTCGTGCTCGGCCTGGGCGACCAGGTCGGCGGCGACGTAGGCCGAGACGGCTGTGTCGTGGGGGAGGATGCCGATCTCGGTTGGTCCGGCCTCGGAGTCGATGCCGCACCGCCCCTGCACCAGGCGCTTGGCCGCGGCGACGTAGACGTTGCCCGGACCGGTGATGACATCGACCGGGGGGCACCCGTCGATGCCGTAGGCGAACATCGCCACGGCCTGGGCGCCGCCGACGGCCCACACCTCGTCGACGCCGAGCAGCGCGCAGGCGGCCAGCACGACCGGGTGCGGGAGGCCGTCGGCCTGCGGCGGGCTCGCGACAGCGAGGCTCTCGACCCCGGCCACCAGGGCCGGGACGACGTTCATGACCACGCTGCTCGGGTAGGCGACGCGGCCGCCCGGGACGTAGAGGCCGACGCGGCCGACCGGCACCCAGCGCTCGGTGACGGTCGCGCCCTCGACCACGCGCACGACCTCGTCCTCGCGCAGCTGGGCGGTGCTGACGGTGCGGGCGCGTCGGGTGGCCTCCTCGAGCGCGGCGCGCACGGCCGGGTCGAGCTGCTCCAGGGCCGTCGCCAGCGCCCCCGGCGGCACCCGCAGGTGCTCCGGCTCGACGCCGTCGAAGCGCTTCGTCGCCTCGCGGACCGCCTGCTCGCCCCGGTCGCGCACGGCCTCCACGACCGGCCGGACCTGCTCCACCGCAGCCGCGACATCGAGCGTCGCGCGGGGCAGCAGCGCCCGGGGGTCGGCGTCGCGACGGCCGCGCAGGTCGATGCGGGTCAGCACGGGGGTCGCTCCGGCAGTCGTGGGTCAGGTGGTGCGCCAGCCTACCGGCGGGCTGATCCCCCGCCCGTGCACCACCGCGTGAGGTCGAGCACGGGTCAGGGGCTGACCAGCGCCGGCAGGTCGAGCCGGCTGGGGGTGCTCCCGCCGCTGGCGAGCAGCACCGAGCTGCCCCCGCCCCCGCTCTCGGTGAGCAGCAGGCGCAGCGTGGAGCCGGCGTCGACCACGGCGCCCGCGACCGGCGTAAGAGTCGTCTCGTAGAGCATCAGCCCGGCGTCGCGCGGCCCCGTCTTGCGGATCTCCCCCGCCGCGACGTCGGTGCAGGTGTCCGTGCACTCCTGGAGCACCAGGTCCAGCCGGCCGCTCTGACCGGGGCTGTCCGCGAAGTCGGCGTAGAGCGCTGCGGTGGGTGGTGCCAGCGGGTCGAAGGTGAACGTCTGGGCCACCGCGGCGTCGAGCTGTGCCGCCTCCTCGACGAGCAGCGTCTGCTGCGTCTCGGGCGGAGCGCCGGCCAGCGACGAGGGCAGGTCCAGGAAGTACTGCAGGACGGCCGGGCCGGGCGGTACCCGCGGCGTCGGGCTCGTGGTCGGCGTCGGTGTCGGTGTCGGCTCCGCGGAGGGCGACGGGAACGGTGTCGGCGTCGGCGAGGGGCTGGTCGTGGGCTCCGGCGAGGGGCTGGTCGTGGGCTCCGGTGCGGGTGACGGGACCGGCTCCGCAGGGGGCGGCGGGTCGGTCGTGGGCTGCGGCTCCGGAGCGGGCTGCGGGTCCCCCGGAGGCGCGGGCGGCGCGGGTGCAGGCGCGGGGGCCGGTACGGGAGCGGGAGCATCCGCAGGAGCCTGTGCACCGGGGACCTCCACCAGCGCGCCGCTGCCCGGCACGGGTGCACCGTCGTCCGCCGCGGGACCTCCCACGGCACCGGACACCGCTCCGGCGCCGGTCCCCCCTCCGGCCCTGGAGGAGGTCTCCGAGCCGGCTGTGCTGCCGCCGAGCGCTCCGGCCGCGCCCGCCTGAGCAGGCGGCGCCACGGCCACGGCCCGAGGCGGGGCCGGCCTC
>JAOPWK010000279.1 GCA_025965735.1 Frankiales bacterium | reverse complement strand
CTCGCCGATCCCGAGGTCGACGCGGTCTACATCAGCCTGACGAACGACCAGCACCTGCCGTGGACCGTGCGGGCGCTGGAGGCCGGCAAGCACGTCCTGTGCGAGAAACCGCTGGCGCTGGACGCCGCCGAGGTGGACCGCATGACGGCGGCTGCCCGCGCCGCGGACCGGCTCTGCGTCGAAGCGTCCTGGTACCGCTGGCACCCGCGCGTGCGCCTGGCCCAGGCCCGACTGGCCGACATCGGCACGGTGCAGCACGTCGCCGCCGGCTTCCGCTTCGACGGCAGCCTCGAGGGCAACTACCGGCTCGACCCGGCGCGCGGTGGGGGTGCGCTGTACGACGTCGGCTGCTACGCGGTGTCGGCCTGCCTCTGGGCGGTCGGCCTGGGGCAGCCGGAGGACGTCGTCGCGCGATCGCAGCTGGGCCCCACCGGCGTCGACCTCGACACCCGCGCCGTCCTGCGCTGGCCCGGTGGCACCGAGGCAGAGGTGCACGTGGGCATCACCGGCGCCGAGGGCCAGTGGCTCGTCATCACCGGCGAGCACGGCGAGGTCGAGCTGCGCGACGAGCCGTACACCTCCTGGCAGAAGGCCACCGAGGTGTGGGTGTCCGACGGCACCGGGACCGAGCGGCTGCCCGTCCCGGCCGCCGACGCCTACCGGGTGATGGTCGAGGAGGTCAGCTCGGCGATCCGCGGCGGCTCGGGATGGGTGCTGCCGCTGGAGGAGTCGCGGCAGACCGCCGCCGTCCTGGACGCCGCCCGCGCCAGCGCCGCCGCCGGCGCGCAGCCGGTCCTCGTACGCTGAACCGGTGGAGATGCTGACGCAGACCGAGGTCGCCGAGCGGATGGGCATCGGCCCGACGGGGGTGCGCGACCTGATCAAGTCCGGGCACCTGCTGAGCATCAAGACCGACGAGGGCGTGCGCATCCCGGCCGGCCAGCTCGACGGCGACCAGCTGGTGAAGCACCTGGTCCCGGTGCTGACGCTGCTACGCGACGCGGGCTACACCGACGACGAGGCCCTGCGCTGGCTGACGACGCCGGACGACACGATCCCGGGGACCCCGCTGCAGGCGCTGCACGAGAACCGCGCCACCGAGATCAAGCGGCGCGCGCAGGCGCTCGGTTTCTGAGGTGCGGCGCTCCTAGCGCTTCTGCCCGCCGGCCGACGGGGTGTTCTCGTTCTCCTCCGGCTCGCGCTCCTTGCGGCGCAGCACCACGGCGGCACCGGCGAGGACCAGCACCATGACGCCGAGCAGCCCCACCTCGACCATCGCGCGGGCGAACTCCGGCCCCTTCTCGATGTACTCCGTCGGGCTCTTCACGGCCAGGACGATGATCTCCTTGATGCACACCAGGATCCCGGCGACCAGGAACGGCTCGGCCACGATCTGCCGCTCCTTCAAGGTGATCCGCACGGCGTAGAGCAGCTCCACGAAGATGAAGATGAGCAGGATCGCGTCGAGGGTGTCGATGAGCGCCTCGCCGCCCTTCTTCTGCGCGCCGTCGAACAGCTCGATGCCGGCGCGCACGACCAGCACCAGGGAGCCGACCGCGAGCAGCACCGCGATCGAGACGTAGACCACGTCCTCGACCACCACCAGCGCCCGGTTGCCGAGGCGGACGCGCGAGGGCGGGTCGTGCTTGTCGTCGGTCATGCGGCCGATCATGCCCCGCTACTAGGCTCGCACCCGTGCAGCTGACCGTGAACGGGCGCGAATCCGACGTGCCCGACGGGACGGGCCTGCCGGGCCTTCTCGAGTCGCTGGGGCTGCGCGTCGGGTCCGTGGTCGTCGAGCACAACGGCACAGCGCTGCTGCGCTCGGAGCTGCCGGGCGTGCAGCTGCAGGACGGCGACCGGCTCGAGCTGGTACGGGCGGTGGCCGGTGGCTGACGGGCCCTCCCGCCGCGCCCGGCTGGCTGAGGCCCGGCTGTACCTCTGCACGCCGTCACGCCCCGACCTCGCGGACTTCCTGGACGCGGTGCTGTCCGGCGGCGTCGACGTCGTGCAGCTGCGCGAGAAGGGGCTGGAGGCCACGCAGGAGCTCACGCTGTGCGAGGTCGTCGCGGAGGCGGCCGCGCGGCACGGCGCGCTGTGGTCCGTCAACGACCGCGCCGACGTCGCCTCGGTCGCGCAGCCCGACGTGCTGCACCTGGGCCAGGACGACCTGCCGGTGTCCGCCGCCCGCCGCATCCTGGGCGGCGACGTGCTGATCGGCCGCTCCTGCCACGACGAGGCGCAGGTGTCCGCGGCTGCCCTGGAGCCGGACGTGGACTACTTCTGCGTCGGCCCGACCTGGCCCACGCCGACCAAGCCGGGGCGACCGGCAGCTGGCCTGGGGCTGACCCGCTTCGCCGCCGGGCTGCGCACCGACCGCCCGTGGTTCGCCATCGGCGGGATCGACGAGACCAACCTGGACCAGGTGCTCGAGGCCGGGGCCACGCGGGTGGTCGTCGTGCGTGCGCTGACGGAGGCGGGCGACCCGCACGAGGCCGCCGCACGGCTGCGGGCACGGCTCGGGTGAAGCAGCTCGCGTACCTGCTCGTGCTGGTCTTCTGCCTCGTCGGCACGGCGCCATTGGAGGTCGTGCTCAAGACGCGCGTCTACGCCCGGTGGCGCCGGCTGCTGCTCACGCTGCTACCGGTCGTCGTGGTGTTCGTCGCGTGGGACGTGCTGGCCATCCGCGCCGGGCACTGGGACTACGACCCGGAGCAGGTCACGGGCATCCGGCTCGGCGGGCTGCCGCTGGAGGAGCTGCTGTTCTTCCTGGTGATCCCGGTCTGCGCGATCCTCACGCTGGAGGCGGTCCGCGCCGTCAAGGGCTGGACCGTCGGTGACGAGCCGTGACCTACACGACGGCGGCGCTGCTCGCGGTCGCGCTGACCGTGGTGCTCGACCTGTTGGTGCTGCGCACCCGGCTGCTGACGCGCAAGGCGTTCTGGACCGCGTACGCCATCGTGGTGTTCTTCCAGCTGGTGACCAACGGCGTGCTCACCGGCCGCGGGATCGTCTTCTACGACGGCGACGTCATCACCGGCAGCACCTCGCGTGCGGGGGAGACGCCCGCGCCGCTCGGCGACGGGCGGATCGTCTTCGCGCCGCTCGAGGACCTGCTGTTCGGCTTCGCCCTGGTCGTGCAGACCCTCGCCTGGTGGGTCTGGTGGGGGCGCCGGCTCAGTCGCTCGGGAAGAAGCTCGCACCCGTGATGACGGCGATCGCCAGCACGAAGAAGGCGATCGCCCCCAGCGCGATGAACATCGGCGTGCGGTTGCCGCTCACGGGCCCCATGTTCGGCGCCTTGTGCGCGTCCGGCGCGGTGCCCGACATCTGCCCGGCCGAAGCCGGGGTGTCGCCCGGGTCGATGCCGCCGCCGTCGGCAAGACCAGCCGTCTGGGCGGGGTCGGGGTCCTGCTTGCTGTAGGCGGCGTCGGGCTTGTCGAACTGGTCCTCGGGCATGCCTGCAGCGTCCCCGCGCGAGCCGCGCTCGAACCCCTACGCCGTGCGGCGACGCCGCAGCGCGAGGCCCAGCCCCAGCAGCAGGAAGGCGCCCGACCAGGGCAGCAGCGCGGTGGCCCCGGTGGCCGGGAGAGCGCCGCCGGGAGCGGCCACCGGCTCGACCACGGGCGCTGGCTGCCCGGTGGTCGCCGTAGGCGCCTTGCCGGGCACGGACTTCGGTGCGAGCAGCGACGGACCGCCGGACTGCCGCACGAAGCCGGGCAGCGAGACCGCGCCGGGCGTACGGGTGTCGGAGTAGCCCATGTACATGCGCCCGGTGCCGTCGACCTCCATGGAGAAGTAGTCGCCGAGGCGCCGGTCGATGAGCCTCGCCTGGCAGGTGGTGCCGCCCTGGCAGATGGTCCCGGTGTGCACCGGCTCCTTGGTCGCGGTCGCGACAGAGAAGCTCGGCGTACCGCCCCCGGCACAGCCCAGGCCCGTGGTGGTGGCGGCACCGACGATGCGCCAGCCGTGGTCGCCCTCGGTCTGCGCGTCGTTGTCCGGCAGGGCCACGTCCGCCTCGAGCCAGGAGATGGCGACGCGGCCGTTGTCGCCGACCGCGAGCCACGGCCAGATGTCGGTGTTGTCGTTGGTGTCGACGCGGATCGGCGCGGTCCAGGTGCGTGCGCCGTCCTTGGAGGTCGCGAACCAGATGCCGGCGTCTCGTTCGCCGCGGCCGCTCTCGTCCCAGACCACGTAGAGGTTGCCCTCCGGGTCGAGGTCGAAGGCGGGCCAGTGGCTGACCGAGTTGACGTCCTCGGCGATGGTCGTCGTCTCCGGCTCCAGGTCGCCCGAGCGGGCGTTGCGGAACGACGCCATGGACAGCGTGCCGGTGTCGACGCCGTAGCTGCCGTCGAAGTGCGTCTCGTAGACCGTGCCGGTGCGCTTGTCGACGCGGATGTCGCCGATGCCGGGGCCGCCCTCGACGTCCGGCACGTTCGTGCTGAAGGTCTTGCCGCCGTCGGTGCTCTTGGCGATGTAGTGGCCGGTGCCCGGGCTCGGCGGGATGCCGGTGCCGCCGCCGAAGGCGTTCGCGACGAAGTACAGCTCGTCCTCGCGGTCGGCCTCCATCCACTGCCGGTCGGTGAGGATCGCGCCGAAGAAGTTCTGCAGCGTGTAGTTCTCGCTGTTGTCGCCGCTCTTGCTCATGGCGACGTTCGCCAGGTTGATCTCGGAGAAGAAGACGTTGCCGGCCGCGTCGATGGCCACCTCCGGGTCGGAGAAGCCGGTCAGCGGGGCGTTGTCCGGCGGCATGAACCGCGGCCGGAAGGTCCACGACTTGCCGTTGTCGTCGCTGGTCCAGACGTAGGTCTGGTTGGTGTAGTTCTCGACGAAGGCGCCGGTGCCGGGGGCGGCCACCTCGGGCGCGAAGAAGTGCGTCGTCCCGGCGTGCGCGCTGTAGATCAGCCGACCGTCCGGCAGCGTCGCCACGAGCGGCTCGCCTCCCGCTCGGCTCGTGTCCACGTACGTCGGCTCGGCGAAGGTCAGCGTCGCGGGCGTCGGGCAGGCCTTGCCGGCGGTCGGTGGCGGTGCGGCCGACGCGGAGGTGGTGCCGACGACGGCGGGCAGGGCCAGCGCGGCGCCGGTGCACAGGGCGAGCGCGGCGGCGGTGGGACGACGACGGGACACGAGACCTCCAAGGGCGGTTCCTGCAGGCTTCGCCGTGGCGGGGCCTTCTCCTGCTAGCGGCGGGCGGCCCAGGCTCGCACGAGCCCGGGCACCGCGACCCGCGCCCTTGTGGCTGCGCCGACGCTGACCCGCTGGCCGAGCACCTGGTAGTCGGCCGCCTCCACCTCGTCCAGGATCCCGCCGTACAGCCTGAGCGCCGTCTCGATGCACGGGCGGCTGGTCGGGTCCAGCAGCCGCACGCCGTGTGCGGCGCTGCGGTAGATCTCGCGGGTGCGGGCCACCTGGAAGGCGAGCAGCCGCCGCACCGGCCCGTCGACGACGCCGTGCTCGAGGTGCTCGCGCGTGACGCCGAACGCCTGCAGGTCCTCCATCGGCAGGTAGACCCGCCCGCGCTGCAGGTCCTCGCCGACGTCGCGGATGAAGTTGCTCAGCTGGAACGCGATCCCCAGGTCCGCGGCGTACGGGTCGCACACCTCGCGCGGGACGAGCGGCTCGAGGACCGGCACCATCTCCAGGCCGATGACCGCGGCGCTGCCGTGGACGTACTCCATGAGGTCGTCGTAGGTGGCGTACTCGGTGACCGTGAGGTCCATCCGCATGCTGTGCAGGAACGCCTCGACGTAGTCCATCGGGATGTCCCAGCGACGGACCGTGTCGATGACCGCGCGGCTTATCGGGTGCTCGCTGCCGCCGCTGGCCACGTCCTTCACGAACTGCTCACCCCAGCCGACCAGCCAGTCGGCCTTCTGTGCGTCGGTGAGCGTGCTGCCGAGGTCGTCCACGATCTCGTCGGCGTAGCGCGCGAAGCCGTAGAGCGCGTGGACGTACGGCCGCTTCCAGGCCGGCAGCAGCAGCGTTGCGAGGTAGTACGTCTTGCCGTGGCTGGCGTTGAGGCGCCGGCAGGCCTCGTAGGAGGCGCGCAGCTCGGGGTCGCGGATCCCCGCGGCGTCCAGCTCCCGGTTGCTCACGCGGCCAACCCTGCCAGACCGAGGGGTCGCCCGCCGCCCGCCGGCACGCGCGCACACAGCACGAAGGCCGGTCCACGGCAAGGCTGCCGCGACACGCCGCTGCACGCCGGCTGAGGCACCCACCGCGGCGTGTCGCAGGCGGGTGGTGTAGGCGAGCCGTCCACAGTCCTCCGACGGGGCGGACCTGGCCGTGGCGGCCCGGCCACGGTCGTCAGGTGACGACACCGCGGGCGCATCCCGCCCGCCTCCTCTGGTGCGCGCTGGCGGGTCGGTGGTGGCTCGCGTCGACGCCTGGCCGGAGGCGCGCCTGGCGGTGGAGGTCGACGGGTTCGCGTTCCACGCCGACCGCAGCCGCTACCGGAGCGACCGGAGGCGCGGCAACGGCCTGGTGCCGGCCGGCTGGCAGGTGCTGCGCTTCTCGTGGGAGGACGTCACGACGCGGCCGGACGTGGTGGTCGGTCGAGTCCGGCTGGCGCTCCACCGATGAAGCACCACAACGCGCGGGCGACACGCCGGTGGAGGCCTCGCGAGGCGCCTCGAGCGGCGTGTCCCAAGCGCGTTGTGGTGGAGGCGCGGTTCAGGCGGTGCGGCGGCGGCGGACCACGACGGCGGCGCCGACCATCAGCGCCAGCGCGAGGGCGGGGAGCCCGACGGACAGCCCGGTCGCGGCGAGGACGCCGCCCGGCTGCTCGCTGGCCGGAGGTGCCGTCGACGGTCCCTCGGCCGGCGGCTGCTCGGCCGGGGGAGCGGCCGGGGCCGGCCCGGCGGCAGCCGCAGGGAGCGCCACCTCGAAGACCTCGATGCCGCGCACCGCGTCGGCGGTGTAGACGATGTTGGTCTTGCGGCCGGGGATGGCCACACCGGCGGCGTCGCGCTCGGGCACCCAGTAGGCGTCCCACACCTGCGTGGCGACACCGGTCACGTGCCCGAACTGCTTGATGTTGCGCGCGTCGCGGACGTCGAGCAGGCGCAGGCCGGCGCCGTAGTGGCCGAGCGCCACGAAGCCGTCCTGGTGCACGTCGAACCAGTGCGCCGAGCAGAAGGCGGACACGGGGGTCGACGCGCCGCCGGCGAACTCGACCGGAGCGTTCGTGAGGTCCAGCGGGGTGATGGTGCCGACGTCGGGGGTGACGCCGTCGGCGTTGCGCTTGTTGTAGGACGCCGCGTCGAGGTCCGGCACGTACCAGGTCTGGAAGCTGCCGGCCCGGTCGCAGACGATCTCGTCGCCCTCGTTCGCGTAGTCCTCCTCGGTCACGAGCAGGACGTTGCCGTTCGCGACCGACGGCGGGGCGCCGGCCTTGAACGCCGAGGCGTTCGGGCGCATCGAGTTGTGGAAGATGAAGTCGTTGTACGGCGCGGTGCGGGCGTCCTTGTTCGTCGCCGTGACGGGCGTCGGGTTCGTCGGGTCGCTCACGTCGAACGCCTCCGCGCCGCCGCTGCCGGTGTGCCAGCCGAGCTCGCCGTCGAAGTCCCAGTAGTGGCCGGAGCCGCCCTCGCTGAACGGGCTGTTGGGACCGGCCGGCCCGGCAGCCACCGACGTGACCGTCCTCAGCTCCTTCGGGGCGTCCAGGTCGCTGAGGTCGAGGATCGAGAACTCGCCGTCGGTGCCCGCGCTGTAGGCGTAGCGGCAGTCCGCCTGGTCGACGCACTGCACGGTGTGCGTGCTCGTCGAGACCGCGCCGGGCTCGCCGGCGGCAGGCGTCCGGGAGCGGATCGTCGGGTTGTCCGGGTCGGTGACGTCGACGAGCACGATCTCCTGGCCGTCACCGATGTTGACGTGCTCCACGTCGTCCGGGCTCACCTGGTAGAGGTCGACGGCGGCGATGACGAAGCGTTGCAGCTCACCCCCGACCACCCGCTCGCCGTAGGTCATGGACTCGTTCTCGAACAGCGCGTTGACCAGCGTGCCGCGCATCACCGGAGCCTTGGGGTCGGTGAGGTCCAGCACCGAGATGGTGTCCAGGCTGGAGACGTACGCGAACGGGCCGGTCCGCGCGAACTCCATGCTGATGGCCGTCGTCTCGGGGATGCCCGCCAGCTGCGTGATGTTGTCGCTCATCACGGTCGGGATCGGCACCTGTGCGCCTGCCGTGGCCGCGACGCCGATGCCGACGGCGGCGAGCATGCCGGTCGCGGCCCAGAGGGCGCGGGGACGGGCGGGGGTGCTGGTCACGAGGGCTCCGAGCGTCGAGGTGAGGTACGTGGCTCAGTGTTGTGTTCGACGTCAGCAGGCACAAGCCTGCCTGTCCGCAGGACGAAGGTGGCGGCGGCGACGGCCAGCACGGTGGGGACGCCGTACAGCGGCGGGCGTAGGACGCTGCGCCCGCTCGGCCAGACCAGCAGCGCGAGGACCAGGCAGCCGGCGCCGACGGCAGCAGCCAGCCGCGGGCCGGCCAAGGCCGCCAGCGGGAGGACCCCCCACAGGACGTACCAGGGCTGCACGACCGGCAGCAGGAGCGCGACGGCCAGCAGCGCGAGGCCGAGCCCGAGCGGTCCGCGCACCCGCCAGAGCACGACGGCGGCGATCGCGGCGCCGACGAGCATGCCCAGCGCGAGCACCGGGTCGAGCTGCCCCAGGAGCGTGCCGAGGCCGGTGGTGGTCGAGAACAGCGACAGCCTCGCGCGTCCGGTGTCCAGCGTGGTGAGCCAGCCCCAGCCCAGGCCGGTGCCGTAGCTGACGACGGCGGCGGTGAGACCGGCCGCGAGCAAAGCCAGCAGACCGGCGCGGACCCGCCGAGGGGCGGCTACGACCAGGAAGGGCAGGGCCGCGAGCGCCGGCAGCTTCACCAGCGCCCCGAGCGTGACCAGCACAACCGCCAGGGGGAGCGAGGCGACGGCCACGCCGGCGAGCATCAGCCCGAGCATCAGCGCCTCGTTGTGCGCACCGGCCACCAGGTGCAGCAGCACCAGCGGGTTCGCCACTCCCAGCCAGAGCGCCCGGTGGCCGCCGAGCCGGTGTAGCGCCCAGCCGGCGAGCAGCAGCCCGAGCACGGCAAGCAGCCGCATCCCGAGCAGGGCCGGCAGCAGCCGCTCACCCGTGAGGCGCACGACGAGGGAGGCGAGCCACAGCCACAGCGGGCCGTACGGCGACGGGGTGTCCCGCCAGACGCCGTCCACGCCCTCCACCAGCGGGCCGTCGAGCGCGCCGGGTCCGGACGAGTATGGGTCCAGCCCCTCCACGACCAGGGCGGCCTGGCCGACGTAGGCGTACGCGTCCCGGCTGAACATCGGCGGGGCGAGGAGCAGGGGAGCGGCCCAGACCGCAGCCGCGAGGCCGCAACGGGTGCGCAGCCGCCACCAGGCGTTCGAGAGCAGCAGGACGCCGGCGACAACGAGCGGGGTGCCGGCGGCGAAGCCGGACCAGCCGGGCGGCAGCGCGCCGCTGCCCCAGCCGCCGACGGCGACGAGCGTGCTGCCGACCGTGCCGGCCACGAGCAGCCGGCGGGAGGTCATGCGGTCAGGGTGTCAGCACCGGCGACGGCTCGGCCAACCACTCTGAGGTGGAGGCTCGCTCCGCAGCCGACGGGCGCGCCCGCTCCTGCGTCGCGGGGCCCCCGACGACAGCTCCGCTCACAGGGCCCGGGACCGGGAGGTCTTGTCCTTGCCGAGGATCCGCTCGGCGGCGAGGCGCCCGCTGATGAGCACCATCGGCACGCCGACACCCGGCTGCGTCCCGCTGCCGGCAAACACCACCCCCTCGACCTTCGGCGCCAGGTTGGTCGGCCGGAACGGACCGGTCTGCAGGAACGAGTGCGCGGCGGCGAACGGCGCGCCCTGCTCCATGCCCCGTCGCTGCCAGTCGGCGGGCGTCGTGACGTCCTCGACCTCGATCCCGTCGCCGAAGCCGACGTAGCCCATCGCCTCCAGCCGCGCGACGGCCTCGTCGCGGTAGCGCGGGCCGACCACGTCCCAGTCGATGCCGGCGCTGGTGTTCGGCGTGGGCAGCAGCACGTAGTAGATCTGCTTGCCGTCCGGCGCCAGCGACGGGTCGCTGTGCGTCGGGTTGGTGACCAGGATCGACGGGTCGCTCATGAGCGCCTTCTGGTCGATGAGCTCGTCGAAGACGCCGCGCCAGGACCGCCCGAAGTGGATGTTGTGGTGCGCGATCTTCGAGTACGACGCGGTGGACCCGGCGAGCAGCAGGAAGCAGGAGGGGCTGTACGTCAGGGACTTCACGCGGGTGGGCGTCGCGGACGGCGGGAGCAGCTCGCGGTAGGCCACCGGCAGGTCGGGGTTCAGCACCACGACGTCGGCCGGGATGCGCTCGCCGCCGGCGGTCTCGACGCCGACGGCGCGGCCGTGCTCCACGAGCACCCGCGTGACGGTCGTGCCGTAGCGCAGGTCGACGCCGTGCTTCTCCGCCGCACCGGCCAGCGCGCGCGGCACCGCGTGCATGCCGCCCTTGGGGAAGAACACGCCCGCGACCGAGTCCATGTAGGCGATGACCGCGTAGATGGCGAGCGCGTCGTACGGCGACAGCCCGGCGTACATCGACTGGAACGACAGGACCCGCTGCGTGCGCGGGTCCTTCAGGTACTGCTCCACCTTCGGCGCGAGCTTGCCGAAGCCGCCGATCGCCGCGAGCCGTGCGAGGTTCGGCGTCAGCAGGTCGAGCGGCGCGTCGATGTTGCGGTCGATGAAGTCCTTCATCTCGTAGCGGTAGAGCTTGGAGACGAAGTCGACGTAGCGCAGGTACCCGGCAGCCTCGTCCGGACCGCAGACGCGCGACACCTCCTCGGCCATGGCGCCGGCGTCGGCCTTGACGTCGAGGGTGCTGCCGTCGGGGTAGTAGGCGCGGTACAGCGGGTCGACCGGCTCGAGCTCGAGCCAGTCCTCCATCCGCTCGCCGACGCAGTCGAGCGCGTCCGCGATGAGGTCGGGCATCGTGAGCACGGTCGGGCCGGTGTCGAAGCGGTAGCCGTCGCGCTCCAGCAGCCCGTTGCGCCCGCCGGGTACCTCGGCCTTCTCCAGGACGGTCACCTCTCGGCCCGCACCGGCCAGGCGCAGCGCCGCGGACAGGCCCGCCAGACCCGCGCCGACGATGACGACGCGGTCGGTCCTGCCGGGCACGGTCTTCACGCTGCGAGCGTAGGTGCGGCAGGAGCTGGCCGCCCGTCGGCGAAGATGCACAGGTGCTGCACCTACGCGTCCCCGCCGTGCTCGTCCTCGTCGCCGGCCTGCTCGCCACGACGGCTGCCCCGGCGCTCGCGGCCGACGTGCCGCCGGAGCAGCCGATGCAGGTGGGCACCGCGCTGCCGCCGGGCAACAGCGGCTTCTTCTCGGTGCCGGGTCAGGCCCAGGGGATGGCCACCGGCGACCCGGGCGCCTACGGCGAGCACGTCGACGACCAGCGCGAGATGTTCTGGGACGGCGACTTCAAGGACGGCCGCTTCAAGGCGCCCGTGGGCACGCCGGACGAGCCCAAGGCGGGCGTGCGGATCTACGAGGACGACAAGGGCGTCAAGCAGGTCTACGGCGACACGTCGTTCGACACGTGGTTCGGCGCGGGCTACGCCGCCGGCCAGCAGCGGCTGTTCCTCGCCGACGCGGTCCGGCGCATGGGGCGCGGCACCTTCGCCGAGCTCGTCGGGCCGAGCGGCGTGCCGGTGGACGTGCAGGCCCGCACGCTGACGTACTCCCAGGCGGACTACGACGCGATGTTCGCCGCGCTGCCGCAGAGCTCCAAGGAGGTCGTCGAGGGCTACGCCGCCGGGATGGACGCGTGGATCCAGCACGTCCGGACCACGCCGACCGACCTCCCGGCGGAGTACGCCCTGCTCCAGACGCTGCCGGAGTCGTGGACCGTCACCGACAGCCTCGCCGCCGGCGTCCTCATCACCAGGACCGTCGCGTCGGCGGGTGGCGATGAGTTCCGCGAGGTCGAGACGTTGCGGACGCTCGGCGGGCTGGCCGGTCTCGGCGCGTTCACCGACCTGCGGTGGCAGTCCGACGAGAAGGCCACCGTCTCCGTGCCGACCGGGGAGGGCCGCTTCGACAACGCGGTCGTGCCTGCAGCGCAGCGCGACGCGGTGCTGCGCAAGAGCGCGGCGTACGCCCTCGCTCTTCCGAAGGAGCTGGCCAGCGGGCCGGGCACCGGCGCCCATCCCGAGCCCGCGGTTCCGACCGGCGTCGGACTGCCGCCGCTGGTGCAGTCGTCGCTGGCTAAGGCCGCCGAGACGCTGGTCGCCTGGGGCAAGGGCCTGCACGGCGGCTCGTACGCCTTCGCCGTCGCGCCGGAGCGGACGTCGACCGGTGCGGCGATGCTCGTGAGCGGCCCCCAGCTCGGCTACTCCTACCCGACGCAGCTGTGGGAGATCGAGGTGCACGGCGGCGGCTACGACGCCCGCGGCTCCACCGTGCCCGGCCTGCCGACGGTCGGCATCGGCTACGGCAAGCGCGTCGCGTGGGGGCTCACGACCGGCAACAGCAAGACCATCGACAGCTTCATCGAGACGACCCGGCGCACCGCCGACGGCGCGCTCGAGTACCTGCACCAGGGCACGTGGAAGCCGGCCGACTGCCGTACCGAGACGATCCGCTACCGGACGGCGCAGCAGGGCGTCCCGCTCGGCCTGCCGGTGCTCACGGAGGACGTCGAGGTCTGCCGCACCGTGCACGGGCCCATCGCCGCGTACTCCGCAGACGGCACCAAGGCGCGGTCGGTGCAGTACGCGATGTACCGCCGCGAGCTCGAGACCATCAACGGGATCCTGCAGTGGAACCGCGCCGACGACCTGGCCGAGTTCGAGCAGGGCATGCGCATGGTGACCTGGAACGAGAACACCGTCTACGCCGACGCGGACGGCCACATCGCCTACTGGCACCCGGGGCTGTTCCCGCGCCGCAGCACCTCCTGGGACAGCCGCTTCCCCGCTCCCGGCACGGGCGAGCACGACCGGCGCGGCTTCGTGCCCTTCGAGCAGCTGCCGCACGTCGTCGACCCTGGCGTGGGCTACGTGGCCAACTGGAACAACAAGCCGGCCACCGGCTGGATCGACGAGTACCTCGAGCCGGCCTCCAGCCGCTCAGCGGGCAAGGCCGCGCGCATCCAGGTCATCCACGACCTGCTGGCCTCGCAGCCGCGACTGACGCCGGAGGCGCTGCGGGCGACCGAGTACCGCCTCGGCAACCTCGACCAGCGGGTGCCGGAGTTCAAGGGCCTGCTCACCGCGGTGCCCCCCCGCACCGCTGCCCAGCGGCAGGCGATCGCGCTGCTGAAGGCCTGGGACGGCACGACGTACGGCCCGCGCGCCGGCACCTCCGAGGGCGACTACACCGACGGGACCGTCACCGACGGGCCCGCGAAGACGCTGTGGATGCGGTACATGGACGACCTTCGGGACGAGGTGCTCGCCGCGCTGCCGGACGACGTCGTCGTGCAGAGCGACGTCGTCGCCAGCCACGTCTACGACGCCTCACCCGCAGACAACCTCGTCCTGCGCGTGCTCAACCCCTCGGCCAGCGCCCTGCGCCCGGCCCGCGACTACCTCGCCGGCCGTACCCCCGCGATCGCCATGCTCGCCGCTCTCGACAAGAGCATCGCCGCCCTGACCGCCCAGTACGGCGCCGACCCGGCCACCTGGCGCATGCCCCACGAGCGCCGCGCCATCGACTCCCTCACCGGAGTCATCGGCCCGAGCCTGACCATGCCCTACATGGACCGCGGCAGCTGGGTCCACGTCATCGCCTTCACCGAAGCAGCAGCAGCGCCATCGACCGACCAGCCTCGGACGGCGCCACGCCCCAGCGACGACGCCCTCCCGGCGACCGGCCCCTCCGCGCTGCCCGCACTCGTGGGCGTCGCGCTCCTGGCGGGGTGGGCCTGGCGAAGGCGAGTGCAGTCACGGTGATCGCGCAAGGGCCGTAAGGGAGCGCAGCGACAGGCCCGCAGCGATCATCGTGACGGAACGCCTAGAGCTGAGTCAGGATCTCCGCGCCAGTCTCCGTGACGACCAGCGTGTGCTCGAACTGCGCGGTCCTCGACCGGTCAGCCGTCACAGCGGTCCAGCCGTCGTCCCACATGACGTGGTGCCAGTCCCCGATGCTGATCATCGGCTCGATGGTGAACGTCATCCCCGGCTCGAGCACCCCGCGCGCCGCCGGGTTGTCGTAGTGGAAGACCTGCGGGTCGCTGTGGAAGGTCCGGCCGATCCCGTGGCCGACGAACGCCCGGATGACGCCGTACCCCTCGCCCTCGGCGTAGGTCTGGATCGCCCGGCCGATGTCGCGCACGCGGCCGCCCGGTCGTACCGCTTCGATGCCGACCTCGAGCGAGCGGCGGGTGACGTCCACGAGCCGGCGGGACTGCTCGTCCACCTCGCCGACGAGGAAGGTCGCGTTGGTGTCGCCGTGGACGCCGTCGAGGTAGATGGTGACGTCGCAGTTCACGATGTCGCCGTCCTTGAGGACCGTGGAGTCCGGGATGCCGTGGCAGATGACCTCGTTGACGCTCGTGCACAGAGACTTCGGGAAGCCGTTGTAGCCGAGCGGCGAGGGATAGCCCCCGCGGGCGATGCAGGCCTGGTGTGCGATCGCGTCGAGCTCGTCGGTGGTCACGCCGGGGCGGACCGCGGCGCCGACCTCCTGCAGCACCTCGGCGGCGGCTTTGCCGGCTACCCGCATGAGCGCGAGCGTCTCGGCGTCCTTGGGACGCCCGCTGTCGCGGTGCTTGGGCCGGCCGTGCCGGTCCAGCGCGTAGTCCGGGCGCGGGATGTGGGGCGGCACCTCCCGCCGCGGCGACAGCCTGCCGGGCCGGACGAAGGACGCGGCGAGCCGCTCCTGCTCCGCGCGACGGGCCTGCTCGGCGGCCGCGCGCTCGGGGTCGAGGTCGGCCACCCGGTGGCAGCGCTTGTACCGACGGCCGCTGCCGCACCAGCAGGGGTCGTTGGCCGCGAGGGTGGGGATGGTCATCCAGGACAGCGTATCCAGCACGACCTGGTCTACAGGCCGTGATCGGGATGTAACAGCACGTCACCTCAAAGCGATAGGGGCGTGGTCGCGGCGCGGCTCTCGAGCAGGTCGCCGTGTGCGGCGCGCTGGACGTGCTGCCGCGGCTGCCCGCCGACGTGCGGCTGACGGTCAACCTGTCGGCCCGCGCGCTGCTGCTGCCGTCGGCGCACGGGATGCTGGTGGACCTGGCCGACGACCGGGGGTCCTGGTCGAGCTGACCGAGCACGAGCAGGTGGCCGACTACCCGGCCTGCTGACGGCGCTGACCGCGCTGCGCGAGCTCAGCGTGGGACTGGCCATCAACGACGTCGGCGCCGGCTCCTCGAGCCTGCGGCACGTGCTGCACCTCGAGCCGGACGTCGTGAAGCTCGACCTCGCGCTCGTGCAGGGCGTCGGCGCCTGCCCCCGCCGGCAGGCGCTGGTCGAGGCGATGCCGACCTTCTGCGGGGGGTCGAGACGGCGGACGACCTCAGCCGGCTCGTGGCGCTCGGGGTCGGTCACGCGAAGGGGTGGTTCCTCGGCCGGCCGGCCGAGCCAGACGTGGTGCTGCCGGTGCTGGGCAGGTGCTGGTGCTGCCCTAGAGCGTCCGGCAGGTGGCGGCCACGGCAAGCCCCTGGAGCACCGCGCGCGCCTCCTCGGCCACGGGAGCGGCCTGCAGCGCGGTCAGGGCGTCCTCGAGCAGCTCGTCGATGAGGGCCTCGGTCCGGCGCAGCGCGCCCGTCTCCTCGATGACCGCCCGCAGCTGCGTCACACCCTCGGGGGACAGGTGCGGGTCCCCGAGGTGCCGGCGCACGACCGCCGCCTGCGCCGGGCTCGCGGTCTCCAGCGCCATCGCGACCAGCGCGGTGCGCTTGCCCTCACGCAGGTCGTCGCCCGCCGGCTTGCCGGTCACGGAGGGGTCCCCGAAGACGCCGAGCACGTCGTCGCGCAGCTGAAAGGCCTCGCCCAGCGGCAGTCCGTAGCCGGAGTAGCCGTCCAGCACCTCCTGGCCCGCTCCGGCCAGAGCAGCACCGAGGTGCAGCGGCTTCTCGATCGTGTACTTGGCGCTCTTGTAGCGGGCGACCCGCAGCGCCCGCTCGACCGAGCCGCCGCCGCGCGCCTGCTCGAGCAGGTCGAGGTACTGGCCGCCCATCAGCTCGGTGCGCATCTCGTCGTAGACGCGGCTGCCGGCCAGCAGCACCTCGACTGGCAGGCCGCTGCGGCTGAGCATCTCGTCCGACCAGACCAGGCACAGGTCGCCGAGCAGGACCGCGGCGCCCATGCCGAACGCCTCCGGGTCGCCGGTCCACGCCTCGGTGCGGTGCAGGCTGGCGAAGCGCCGGTGCACTGCAGGCATGCCGCGCCGGGTGTCGCTGCCGTCCATGACGTCGTCGTGGATGAGCGCGCAGGCCTGGAAGAGCTCCAGCGCGGCGGCGGCCTCGATGATGTCGTCGCCGTCCTCGCCGCCGGCGCCGCGGTAGCCCCAGTAGCAGAAGGCCGGGCGCAGCCGCTTGCCGCCGGCGATCAGCTCGGACAGCGCGTCGGTCAGCGGGCTGAGCTCCTCGCTGATGCCGTCGAGGAAGGGGGTCTGCTCGGCGACGAACGCGTTCAGCGACTTCTGGACGCGCTGGCGCAGGTCGGCCTTGTCGAGCGGGTCAGTGCTCATGCCAGCGGAGCGTACGCACCTGCGGGGGTTCCCGCGGGCCCGCCGCTAGCCTGGCTGCGTGAGCGACCGGACGATCAAGGAGATGCTCGCGACGGGCGAGCGCACCTTCTCCTTCGAGTTCTTCCCGCCGAAGACGGAGGAGGGCGAGCGCCAGCTGTGGCAGGCGATCCGCCAGCTGGAGCCCCTGCAGCCGCACTTCGTCTCCGTCACCTACGGCGCCGGCGGCTCCAACCGCGAGGGCACCATCAGGGTCACCGAGCGGATCGCCACCGACACGACGCTGACCCCGCTGGCCCACCTCACGGCCGTCGACCACTCCGTGGCCGAGCTGCGCCAGATCATCGGCTCGTTCGCGGCTGCGGGCGTGCGCAACGTCCTGGCCCTGCGCGGTGACCCGCCGGGCAGCGACCCGCAGGCGGACTGGGTCAAGCACGAGGAGGGCGTGGAGTACGCCGACGAGCTCGTCCGCCTGGTCAAGGCCTCCGGTGACTTCTGCGTCGGCGTCGCGGCGTTCCCGGAGAAGCACCCGCGCTCGCCGGACTTCGACAGCTACGTGGACCGCTTCGTCGACAAGTGCCGGGCCGGCGCGGACTTCGCGATCACGCAGATGTTCTTCCGCATCGAGGACTACCTGCGGCTGCGTGACCGGGTCGCGGCGACCGGCTGCGACGTCCCGTTCATCCCAGGCGTCATGCCGGTCACGAACCTCA
>JAOPWK010000272.1 GCA_025965735.1 Frankiales bacterium | reverse complement strand
CACGGACGACGAGGTCGCGCGGACCTTCCCGTGCGACGCGCTGGTTCCGGAACCCGCCCTGGAGGTGTGGCGTGGGGTCGCGGTGCACGCGACCACGGAGCAGGTGTGGCCGTGGGTGCGCCAGCTCCAGCTCGCGCCCTACTCCTACGACTGGGTCGACAACCTCGGCCACCGCTCACCCCGCGATCTGCGCGACCTGCCGGAGCCGCAGCCCGGCGACGCGATGAGCCGCCTGGCCGGACGGCTCCCGGTGGGGCGGGTGCTCGCGGTGGAGCCAGGGGAGCACCTGACCGTCGGCGTGATGGGCGCCGTGATGTCGTACGTCCTCGTGCCGCAGGCCGAGCGGACCCGGCTGCTGCTGAAGGTCGTGCTCGAGCACGACCACTGGTGGAACCGGCCGCTGGCGCTCGGGGACCTGCCGATGGCGCGCAAGCAGCTGCTGACGTGGAAGGCGCTGGCGGAGGGTGCGGCCGGCGGTTGACGTGCGCACGGAATCCGCTCAGCAGCAGGACATCTCGTGCGTAGAACTGTCAGAGGTCGCGTCTACCGTCGTCCACATGGGAGCAGGTCAGGCGGCGTTCGCGGTGGGGGCGGGTGTCGCTGCGCTGGACGAGCTGGCTGCTGAGCTGGCGGTGCAGGAGCTCTCGCATGGCGCCGCCCACGCCGGGCAGCTGCGGACGCTGCTGCGGCTGCACGCGGTCGGTCGAGCGGCGGGCATGGAGCTGTCGACGGTGCCGCACGCGGCTCTCGCGATGGGCTGCTCGGAGCACCGGGCGGGGCAGCTGCTGAGCGAGGCTTTGCTGCTCGGGGAGCTGCCTGGGGCGCTGGAGGCGGTGGAGTGCGGGCTGCTGACGGTCGAGCAGTCCTGCACGATCGTGCGGCTGCTGGAGCCGTTGCCGTTCGCGCTGCGTGGGCAGGTGTGGGTGCGCCTGCAGTCGCGCCTGCTGGCCGAGGCTGACTGCGGGTCGGTGCTGCCGCCGGCGCGGCTGAGCGAGCTGCTGCGCCGCTGGGTGCAGCAGGCCGACGCGACCGAGCGCCGGCAGCGGGCCGAGCAGGGGCGGAGGCTGGACTGGCGGCGTCGGGACGACGGCCTGAACGACCTGTTCGCCTGCGGGCTCACCGGCCCGGACCTGCAGGCCGCGCTGTCCCGCGTCCGAGACCGCGCGCACCCGGTCGGACCCGACGATGAGCGGACGGCGGAGCAGCGCCGGTTCGACGCCTTCAAGGACCTGCTGCTCGGGCGCGACCCGCTGCCGCTGCAGGACCCGCACGACCCGACGGAGCCCTGCTCGTGTGCTCGCGCGGGAGGCGGCAGAGCCGCCTGCGGGTGCTTGCCGGGTGCACCCGTGCCGTGCGGCGCGGAGCTGCTGGTCCGCCTGACGATCGACACCGCGCTCGGGACGAGCGACCAGCCCGCGGAGCTGGTCGGGCACGGCCCGCTGGAGCCGGACCTGCTCCAGGAGATGCTGCTCGCCGGCCCGCGACTGCGGCCGGTCTGGACCGACGAGCACGGGGTCCTCATCGTCGTGGGGGACCGATGTGTCGTGCCGGAGCGAGGCGATCCGGCGTCGGTGCGGGAGGTGCTGCTCCGCCTGGCCGCGCTGCCACCACCGGAGCAGCGGCACCCGAGACATCCGCACGACCATCCGACTGACCACCCGCTTGGGCTCGACGTGGGTCCGACGCCGACTGAGGGCCCGCGGCCGAGTGTCGCGACCGGCCGCCTCACCCGCCCGCCGCTCGCCCCAGTCGACGCCGATGCTGCACGCCTGAGCGCTGCGGCCCTCGGCACCCACGCTCCCGGCACGCCCGGTCCCTACCGCGTGCCCCGACGGCTGCGCCGGCTCCTCGACGCCCGCAGCCCGCGGTGCGAGTGGCCCGGCTGCGGCGCTCGCGCTGCGCGGTGCGACGCCGAGCACGACCTGGCCTGGCCGGAGGGTCCCACCTGCGCCTGCAACCTCGGGCCGTGCTGCCGCCGGCACCACCGCGTCAAGCAGCTCGGCTGGACCAAGACCCGCACCGCAGCAGGTGTCAGCTGGACCAGCCCCGGCCGCGGCCGCGCGTGGCTCAGCCCGAACCAGCACGAAGCACCGGCCACGCCGTCACGCTGGCTCCCGCCACTGCCCACGGACGACCCGCTCGCCGAACTGAGCCCGCTCCAGCAGGAAGAGGAACTGTGGTGGCTCGCTGACTGCCCACTCGACCTGGAAGCACTCGAGCTGCGCGTGGACGAGCCAGCAGGACCCGAGCAGGAGGATCGGCTTGGCGACTTCATCCGCAGCGGCGGCACCCGCTGGACGCTTGAGCTCGACGACCCGTACGCCTGGCTGGACGGTGCGGCCACCCCTGTCTGAACGCAGCAGCCAGGTCAGGTCGTGAGGGCGCGCAGCGCCATGGCGCTGAGCTGCCGCCGTGCCTCCTCGCGCCCACGGGCGCTGTGCGGTGTCGAGTTCAGCAGGCCGAAGACGGCGTGCGCGCGCAGCCGCGCCGTCTCCAGCTCCAGCGACGGGTCGAGCCGGCGCAGCACCTCCGTCCACTGCTCGACGTAGCTGCGCTGCAGCCGACGCACGCGCGCCCGGTCGCGCTCGTTCAGCGAGGGCAGGTCGCGGTCCTGCACCCGGATCAGGTCCGGCTCGCCGAGGGCGAAGTCGGTGTGGAAGTGCACCAGCTGCTCCAGCGCGAGCGCGGGGTCCTCGTGCGCCGCCCGCTCACGACCCCCCTCGAGGAGCTGCTCGGAGATGTCGACGAGAAGCCGGGCCAGGATGTCGTCCTTGCCCGAGAAGTGCTTGTAGACGGCGGGACCACTGACCCCGCAGGCCGCGCCGATGTCCTCCACCGAGGTGCCGCGGAACCCCTGCGCCGCGAACAGGCGAGCAGCCTGGCGGAGCATCACGTCCCGCGTGCGGACGGCCACGGCGACCCCCTGGACAGAAGTGGTTAGCGGACTCTAACCTGCGCCGCATGGACGAGGCCAGGCTCAGGAGCAGCGCCGACCCCGGCAGCGACGCCTTCCAGCGCAACGCGGCCGCCATGCAGGCGGTGGCCGACGAGCTCCGGCAGAAGCTCGACACCGTGCGGCTGGGAGGGCCGGCCAAGAGCCGGGAGCGGCACGTCAGCCGCGGCAAGCTGCTCCCGCGCGAGCGCGTCGACGCGCTGCTCGACCCGGGCAGCCCCTTCCTCGAGCTGTCCGCGCTGGCCGCGAACGGCATGTACGACGACGAGGCGCCGGGTGCCGGCGTCATCACCGGCATCGGCCGGGTGTCGGGCCGCGAGTGCGTCATCGTCGCGAACGACGCCACCGTCAAGGGCGGCACCTACTACCCGATGACGGTGAAGAAGCACCTGCGCGCGCAGGAGGTGGCGCTGCACAACCGCCTGCCCTGCGTCTACCTCGTCGACAGCGGCGGCGCGTTCCTGCCACGCCAGGACGAGGTCTTCCCGGACCGGGAGCACTTCGGCCGGATCTTCTTCAACCAGGCGACGATGAGCGCTCAGGGCATCGCGCAGATCGCCGCCGTCATGGGCAGCTGCACGGCCGGCGGGGCCTACGTCCCGGCGATGGCCGACGAGGCCGTCATCGTCAAGGACCAGGGCACGATCTTCCTTGGCGGACCGCCGCTGGTGAAGGCCGCGACCGGCGAGGTCGTCAGCGCCGAGGACCTCGGCGGCGGCGTGCTGCACAGCCGCACGTCCGGCGTCACCGACCACCTCGCGGACGACGACGCGCACGCCCTGCGCATCGTGCGCGGCATCGTCGCCACGCTCGGCCCGCGCACCCAGGTCCCCTGGCAGACGGCAAGACCGGAGGAGCCCGCCGTCGACCCGGCCGAGCTCTACGGCGTCGTCCCCGGCGACGCGCGGACGCCGTACGACGTCCGCGAGGTCATTGCCCGGCTGGTCGACGGCAGCCGCTTCGCGGAGTTCAAGAGCGAGTACGGCACGACCCTGGTGACCGGCTTCGCCCACGTGCACGGGCACCCGGTCGGCATCATCGCCAACAACGGCGTGCTGTTCGGCGAGAGCGCCCTCAAGGGTGCGCACTTCATCGAGCTGTGCGACAAGCGCTCGATCCCCTTGCTGTTCCTGCAGAACATCACCGGCTTCATGGTCGGCCGCGAGTACGAAGCCGGTGGCATCGCCAAGCACGGCGCCAAGATGGTCACCGCCGTCGCCTGCGCACGCGTGCCGAAGCTGACCGTCGTGATCGGCGGCTCGTTCGGTGCCGGCAACTACTCGATGTGCGGCCGGGCGTACTCGCCGCGCTTCCTGTGGATGTGGCCGAACGCGCGCATCTCGGTCATGGGTGGCGAGCAGGCGGCCAGCGTCCTGGCGACGGTGCGGCGCGACCAGCTCGGCGACAGCTGGAGCGCCGAGGACGAGGAGGCGTTCAAGGCGCCGATCCGCCAGCAGTACGAGGAGCAGGGCAACCCGTACTACTCGACCGCGCGGCTGTGGGACGACGGCGTCATCGACCCGCTGGACACCCGCACCGCGATCGGTCTGGCCCTGTCGGCGTGCGCCAACGCACCGCTCGCCGACGTCTCCTACGGCGTCTTCCGGATGTGAGCTCGATGCCCTCCATGTTCGACACCGTCCTCATCGCCAACCGCGGCGAGATCGCCGTGCGTGTCACCCGCACCCTGCGTCGCATGGGCATCCGCTCGGTGGCCGTCTACAGCGACGCCGACGCCGGAGCCCGGCACGTCCGGGAGGCCGACGTCGCGGTGCGCCTCGGACCGGCGAACGCGCGCGAGTCCTACCTGTCCATCGAGCGGCTGCTGGAGGCGGCGGAGCAGACCGGCGCGCAGGCGGTGCACCCGGGCTACGGCTTCCTCGCCGAGAACACCGCGTTCGCGAACGCCTGCGCCGCAGCCGGTCTCGTCTTCGTCGGACCGCCCGCGAGCGCTGTCGACGTGATGGGCGACAAGATCCGCGCCAAGCAGACGGTCAGCGCGGCGGGGGTGCCGGTCGTGCCCGGCCGCACCGAGGCCGGCATGACGGACGCCGACCTGCTCGCAGCCGCCGACGAGGTCGGCTTCCCGGTGCTGGTGAAGCCGAGCGCGGGTGGCGGCGGCAAGGGGATGCGGCTGGTGCACGAGCCGGCGCAGCTCGCGGAGGCGCTGGCCAGCGCCCGGCGCGAGGCGGCGTCCAGCTTCGGCGACGACACGCTCTTCCTGGAGCGGTTCGTGCTCACGCCGCGGCACATCGAGGTGCAGGTGCTGGCCGACACGCACGGCAACGTCGTGCACCTCGGCGAGCGCGAGTGCAGCCTGCAGCGCCGGCACCAGAAGGTCGTCGAGGAGGCGCCGTCGGTGCTGCTCGACGAGGCGACCCGTGCGCGCATCGGCGGCGCCGCCGTCGACACCGCCCGGTCGGTCGGCTACACCGGTGCCGGCACGGTGGAGTTCATCGTCAGCGCGAACGCCCCCGACGAGTTCTTCTTCATGGAGATGAACACCCGCCTGCAGGTGGAGCACCCGGTCACCGAGCTCGTCACCGGGCTGGACCTGGTGGAGCAGCAGCTCCGCGTCGCCGCCGGCGAGCCGCTCTCCTTCAGCCAGGACGACGTCCGCCTCACCGGCCACGCGGTCGAGGTGCGCGTCTACGCCGAGGACCCGGCCCGCGGCTTCCTGCCCACCGGGGGACCTGCGCTGCTGGTGCGGGAGCCGGCGGAGGAGGGCGTGCGGATCGACAGCTCGCTGGTCGAGGGCGTGCAGGTCGGCACGACGTACGACCCGATGCTCAGCAAGGTCATCGCCTGGGGGCCGGACCGCGCCACGGCGCTGGCCAAGCTCGACCGGGCGCTGGCCGCGAACGTCGTGCTCGGCGTCGGCACCAACACGGCCTTCCTGCGGACGCTGCTCACGCACCCGGAGGTGCAGGCCGGCCGGCTGGACACCGGCTTCATCGAGCGCGAGCTCGAGGCGCTGACGCAGGACAGCACCCCGGTCGAGGCGTACGCGGCGGCGGCGCTCTCCGGCCTGCTGCGCCGGCACCGCACGGCGGTCGACCCGTGGGAGTCGGCGGACGGCTGGCGGCTGTCCGGCACCGCCACCTCGGTCTGGCGGGTGGCCGGCCCTGGCGGCGACCCTCTCCAGGTCGTCGTCAGCGGCGACCCGTCCGGCGCGACGGTGCAGGTGGGCGACGACGCCGCGGTGCGGGCCCAGGCGACCCCGCTGCCCGACGGGCTGCTGCTCACCGTCGACGGCCGGACGACGACGGCGCTGGTGGCCGTCGACGGCGCCACCAGCTGGGTGCACGTGCTCGGCGGCACCTACGCCGTCACCGAGCTGCCCCCCGCACGCAAGGGCGCCGGCGCCGGCACCCACGACGGCGACGTGCGCAGCCCCATGCCGGGAGCGGTCATCGCGGTGCGCGTCGCTGCGGGGGACGCGGTGGCCAAGGGCGACGTGCTGCTGGTCGTGGAGGCGATGAAGATGGAGCACGCCCTGGCCGCGCCCTTCGACGGCGTGGTGGCCGACCTGCAGGTGCGCGCCGGCGACCAGGTGGTGGTCGACCAGCTGCTGGCGACGGTGCAGGCCGAGGCCGGCTAGGGCTCGTCGTACCAGTCCTGCACGACCTCCTCGATCGTCACCGGCGGCGTCAGCGCACGGACGACGAGGTGCCCGACGAGCAGGCCGGCACCGAGGACGAGCAGCAGCGACTCCACCCAGGACAGCAGCGCCAGCACGGCCGGGTCCGCCGGCTGCGTGCCGGACAGGCCGAGGGCGAGGAGCAGGCTGAGCGCCAGCAGGCCGCAGCCCAGGTGGAGCAGGCGGTCGGTGCGCACCCGCCCGAAGGTACTGACCGGCGGGCACCGGGGTAGGGCTGGCGCGTGCGCCTCCGCCTGCTCGCCCTCGCCCTGCTCTCGACCACCCTGCTGACCGGCTGCCTGGACGCCGTGCCGTCGGAGGGCGACAGCCCGCTGCGGCAACGGGCGCAGGAGGTCGTCGACCGCGTGCGGGACGCGGTGGAGGAGGCCAAGCAGCGGCAGCAGGAGGAGTCCGGCGCGGTCGAGCGCCGGGCCCCCGCGGGCGACGACGTGCTGCGGACCGACACCCGGACGGCGTTCGACTACGAGGAGTACTCCGCCACCGTCCAGCAGGTGCTCGGCTCGCTGGACGAGTACTGGTCCCAGGCGCTGCCAGAGGCCTTCGGCGTCCGGTACTCCAGCCCGTCGCGCTACGTCTACTACCGGCCGGAGGAGTCGGCGGGCCCGCGCTGCGGCAGCGAGCGGGCGCCGGCCAAGAACGCCTTCTACTGCCCGGCGGGCGACTTCATCGCCTGGGACGAGTCAGGCCTGCTCATCCCGTACTACGTCGGCTCCGGGGACTTCGCGGCCGCCTTCGTGCTGGCGCACGAGTTCGGGCACGCGATGCAGGCGCGGCTGCCCGAGCGGGAGCCGCTGGGCGTGCTGAACGAGCTGCAGGCCGACTGCTTCGCCGGCGCCTGGGCGGCGCACGTCGCCGGGCAGGGGATGCTCGAGGCCGGCGACCTGGACGAGGCGACGCTGGCGGTCTTCACCGCCCGCGACGTGCCCGGGACCAAGTTCACCGACCCCCGGGCGCACGGCTCGGGCTTCGAGCGCACCCGTGCGTTCGCGGACGGCTACGAGTCGGGTCCGGGCCGGTGCTACCCCGCACCGCGTGGGGACTGGGTGGTGCAGCAGACCCGGTAGTGCCTCAGTCCGAGGCGAGCCCCACCTGGGTGCCGCGGGCGACCGGCCCGAACAGCAGCAGCGCGAGGTCGGGCACGTCGGCAGGGGCGACCCCGAGGACCGGCCCGATGACGGCGTTCACCGCCGCCTTGTCCCGGTCCCGCTGGGCGAGCGCCACGGCCGGCTGCGACGCAGCGTCGTCGCCGACGGGGGCCGGCTCCTCGCGGACGCACTCGGTCAGCACGCCCGGCGCCTCCTCCTGCTCGTCGCAGTAGCCGTCCTTGACCTCGATCTCGATCGGGAACGGGACGACCGCAGGGTTGGGCGGCAGGCCACGGCAGGTCGGCCCGTTGTCCGCGCCGTACTCCGGCTCGTCCTGCCCGGGCAGGTAGCCGTTCTGGTCCTCGGCGAACTCCAGCGTGATGTGCAGGCCGGGCTGCAGGCCGCCGAAGGCCTGCCGGGCCAGCCCCTCCTGCTTCACCAGACCAGCGCTCAGGCAGGGGAACTCCGGCGAGTACCGCGCGTAGACCTGGAGCGCGGGCAGGCTGTCCCGGGCCAGCGTGATGAGCCGCTCGTCGTTCTCCTCGAGGAAGGAGCCGAGCTCCTCGGAGAAGCCGGTCGTGGAGGTCAGGAAGGTGTTGAGCTCCTGCTCCTGGTCCACGAGGTTGCCGCTGATCGCCGACAGGTTGTCGAGCACCTCGACGATGTCCGGCGTCGTCCGCTCGAGGTTGTCGGCGAAGTCGGCCACGCCGCGGAAGTTCTCTCCCAGCGCGGGGATGTCGGGGTTGATGCCCTTGAGGTAGGTGTCGACCAGCTCGAGGTTCCGGCCGATCTGGTCGCCCCGGCCGCGCAGCGCGCCGGACACGGCGTTCAGGGTCGTGCTGACCTGCGCCGGCTTGAGCGCCCGGAGCAGCGGCAGCAGGTCGTTGAGGGTCTGCTCGGTCTCGCGGGCCACCGCGGAGTCGTCGCGCGAGATGACGTCGCCCTCGGACAGCGGGTCGGCGGTGGAGTCGTCCTCGAACTCGAGCGCGACGAACTTCTCCCCGAACAGCGTCTTGGGCAGCAGCCGGGCCTTGGTGTCGCTGGGGATCTGCGCAGCGGCCTCGGGCTTGAGCGCCATGGTGATGGTGGCCCCGTCGCCGTCGGTGGCGACGTCGCGTATGTCGCCCACGAGCAGGCCGCGCGCCTTGACGTCGCCGCCGGTGCTGAGCTGGTTGCCGATGCTGCTCGCCTGCAGCGTGACCATGACGACCGGGGTGAACGCCTTCTGGTACAGCAGGATCGCCAGCGTCACGATCCCGGCGAGGACGCCGAGGAACAGCAGCCCGACGAGCTGCTGCTTGACGCGGCGGCGCCCGGAGACCAGCGGCGGTGACATCGATCCTCTCCCGTGGGTCTGACCAGCCAAGTGTGACCAGGATCGCACGGTCTGTCCCGGGCTGGTAGCCGCCTCGGGATCAGGGGTGCAGGGACGCCAGCGTGACGCGGGCGAAGCGCGCGACCTGCTCCACCGTCCAGCGGTCCGGGTGCTCGAGCAGCAGCCGGCCTGCGCCCTCGGCCAGCGTGAAGACGGCGCGCGTGAACAGCTCCGCGTCGACGTCCGGTCCGCCTCGTCGGCGCAGCCCCCACTCGAGCAGCCCGCGCAGCGCGCGCAGCTGCAGCCGGCGCTGCCGGGCGACCCGCTCGGCGAGCTCCGGAGGCGCCCCCTCCGGCGGGACGAGGATGACCCGCCAGGTGTCGGGATCGCTGGTGATCGCGGTCAGGTAGGCGGTGATGCCCTGCACGAGCAGGTCGTCGGGGTCGACGTCGTCGTCGGCTCCGGGCACGGGCGGGAAGACGCCGGCGAGCTGAAGGATCACGCGCTGCTCGGCCCGGTCCAGCATCCCGGTGAGCAGCGCGGTGCGGTCCTCGAACGCGCCGTAGACGACCGGCCGCGTGACGCCGCAGGCCTTGGCCACCCCGTCGATGGTGACCGCGTGGAAGCCCCGGTCCAGGGCGATCGCCTGCGCCGCCTCGAGCAGCTGCTCGCGCCGCTCGGCGGGGGGCAGCCGGGCGGCGTACGGCCGCTTGACGGGGCTTGCCGAGGTCACGAGCACATGCTACATCTGTGTTGCTACACCTGTGTAGCAATAACGAGGAGGCTTCATGACGACCGACCTGCCCGCCCGGACCGGCGTGCTGGTGGTGGGCACCGGCTTCGCGGGGCTCGGCACCGCCGTCCGCCTGCGCGAGCGCGGCCGCCTGGACTTCGTCGTGATCGAGCGCGGTCACGACGTGGGCGGCACCTGGCGCGACAACAGCTACCCCGGCTGCGCCTGCGACGTGCCGAGCCACATGTACTCCTTCTCCTTCGCCCCGAACCCGGACTGGACGCGCGCCTTCTCCTCCCAGCCGGAGATCGAGGCCTACCTGCAGCGGGTCGCCCGCGAGCGCGGCGTCCTGCCGCACGTGCGCTTCGGGACCGAGCTGCTGGCCGCCCGCTGGGACGCTCCCAGCGCGACCTGGACCGTCGAGACCAGCCGCGGGACCGTCGTGGCCGACGTCCTCGTGCTCGGCAGCGGCGGCCTGTCCGAGCCCAAGGTCCCGTCGCTGCCCGGCCTGGAGTCCTTCACGGGCACGACCTTCCACAGCGCGACCTGGGACCACGAGCACGACCTCACCGGGGAGCGCGTCGCCGTCGTCGGCACCGGCGCCAGTGCCATCCAGTTCGTGCCGCACGTCCAGCAGCGGGCCGGCCGCATGACGCTGTTCCAGCGCACCGCCCCGTGGGTGATGCCGCGCCGCGACCGCGCGATCAGCAAGGCCGAGCGTGCGCTGTACAAGGCCGTCCCGGCCGCGCAGAAGGTCAACCGGGCCGGCATCTACGCGCTGCGCGAGTCCTGGCTGGTCGGCTTCACGGTGCAGCCCGCGATCATGAGGGTGGCGGAGCGGATCGCGCTGCGGCTGCTCGCTCAGCAGGTCGCGGACCCGGTGCTGCGCGCCAAGCTGACGCCGACGTACCGGCTCGGCTGCAAGCGCGTCCTGCTGAGCAACGACTACTACCCGGCCCTCTCGGCGCCCAACGTCGACGTCGTGACCGGCGGCATCGTCGAGGTGCGCGAGCGCTCTGTCGTCGACAGCAACGGCGACGAGCACGAGGTCGACTCGATCATCTTCGGCACCGGGTTCCAGGTCAGCGACCCGCCGATCGCCGGACGGATCACGGGCGCGGACGGCCGCACGCTCAAGCAGGTCTGGGCCGACACCGGCATGACGGCCTTCCACGGCACGACGGTGGCCGGCTTCCCCAACCTGTTCTTCCTCGTCGGCCCGAACACCGGGCTCGGCCACAACTCGATCGTCTACATGATCGAGTCGCAGATCGCCTACGTCCTGTCCGCGCTGGACGAGATGGACGCCGCGGGCGTCGCCGCCGTGGCGCCTCGCCGCGAGCTGCAGGAGGCGTGGAACAGCAAGCTCCAGCAGGACCTGCGGGGCACCG
>JAOPWK010000244.1 GCA_025965735.1 Frankiales bacterium | reverse complement strand
GAGGCCGACCACGTCCAGCAGGGCACCAGGAACCACCGCTACGGCTGAGCGACCCGCTGCAGGGCCAGCGCACCGCCGACGGCTGCGGCGCCCGCGGCGGCGATGACCGCGGCGCCACCCGTCGCGGGCAGGGACGAGCCGCTCGCCTCGTCCAGCGCGTCCAGCGCGTCCAGCGGCGCGGGCGTCGCCGATGGCGCGCCCACCCCGGCCGGCCGACGCACGCGGGCGTCCACGTCGTACGACCAGTTGCGGTCGCCGAGGCCGCCGAGCACGTAGTACGGGTAGAGGCCGAGGTACTCGCCGCGCGAGCGCTCCGACCACGCCCGGCACTCCGGCGCGGCCGTCTTGTAGAAGTTCACGAGGTAGCCGGTCTCGTACAGCCGGACGACGGTGTAGCCGCCCGGGTACTCCTTCACCGCGCCGCCCTCGAAGAACGGCACGCTGCCGGTCTCGCTCGAGGTGGCCCGGGTGTTGCGGTGCGTGTGCCCGGCGTACACGCCCGCGACGTTGTCGTGCTTGGCCAGCAGGTCGCGGAACGCCTTGGCGTCGACGGGATCCAGGCTGCCCACCCGCGGGGGCAACGTGGTGATCTCCGCGCGGTCGCTGGCCGGGTGGTGGAACAGGGGGATCGTCGCGTCGCCCTGCGCGAGCTGCTCAGCGAGGTAGTCCAGCTCGCCCGGACGCAGCACGCCGGTCGTCTCGCCGTCGTTGCTGTCCAGCCCGACGAAGCGGTAGCGCGCGCGGCCGGTGCCGACCGTGACGTTGAAGTGCGAGGTGCCCGGGTCGTACGAGGCGGCGAAGGCGTCGCGGTAGCAGTCCTTCGCCTCGCTGCCGCTGCACCCGCCGTACAGGTCGCCGGTGTGCAGCCGGTCGTGGTTGCCGCGGGTCACGAAGTAGGCGGCCTGGTCGCCAGGGCCGACGTGCCGTGCCCCGCCGAGGGCGCCGAACCCGTCCAGCATCCGGCGGGCCTGCTCGACCTCGGCCGGCCGCGCCTCGGCGGTCACGTCGCCGTTGGCGAGCAGCAGCGTGCAGCCGCGGGCCTTGGCCTCCGCCACGGCGGCCTGGCTCATGAAGCGCCAGTACGGGTCGTCAGGGTCGGCCGCGAAGCCCGGCGGGAGCCCGCCGCCCGGGACCGCGTCGTTGCTGATCGCCAGCCCTGACGTGCTCTCGCCGAAGTGCAGGTCGTTCAGCCAGGCGACGCGGCCGAGCTCGCGCCCCGGCGGCGGCACCATCGTGGTGAAGGTCGGCGGCGCGGCCAGCGGGGCGTCGGCGGGGCGCAGCAGCGGGTTGCTGACGGTCGTCATGACCGCCGGGATGCCGCCGCTCTCGGCCCGCCAGTAGTACCTCGTCCCCGGGCGCAGGCCGGTCACCTCGACGTAGTGGTACGGCGTCGGCTCGTGCTCGCCGACCGGCACCCAGGTCAGCGGGTTCGGGTCGGTGCCGAGCAGCACCCGCCCGGGAGCGGCCACCGGGGCGGGCCGGCCGAACCCGTCCGGCGCCGTCGGGTCGCCGGTGAACCACGTGATGATCGCGGAGGTGTCGGTGACCGTCACCAGCTCGAGGTGTATCGGGACGGCTGGTCCAGCGTGCGCCGCCCGCTGCGACAGCAGCACGCCGCCGGCGGGGAACGTCGCCGCGACGAGCGCGCCGTACCGCACGAGCTGACGACGGGACAGCAGCGCATCGCACACACTGGGAGTGTGACGCAGGAGGGTGCACCGCAGGTGACCTGGCAGGGGTCGCTGTTCGACGGGCTGGAGGACCGCGGAGAACGGCTGTCCTTCGACGCGCTGCGCCGCGAGCCGCTGGACGACCGCTCGTGGCTGGACGTCGTACCTGCCTGGGTGCCCGACCACGACGTGCTGTTCGCGCGGATGCTCGAGAGAGCCCCGTGGCAGCAGCGCACCCGGCAGATGTGGGACACCGAGGTGCTCGAGCCGCGGCTGGTCGCCGCGTGGCGCACCGGCGAGGAGCTGCCGGCCGAGGTGACCGAGCTCGTCGCGCCGCTGAACGCCCGCTACGGCGTCGACTTCGACAGCTGCCTCATCAATCTCTACCGGGACGGCTCGGACGCCGTCGCCTGGCACGCCGACACGGTGCGCACGACGATGCGCGACCCGCTGGTCGCCACCGTGTCGCTCGGCGCCCGCCGGTCGTTCCTGGTGCGGCCGGCGGAGGGCGGTCCGGTCGTGCGGCGGTACGCGCCCGGCGAGGGCGACCTCATCGTCATGGGCGGCGCGATGCAGCACGACTGGCACCACACGGTCCCGCGCGAGAAGTCCGCGTCCGGGGCCCGGATGAGCATCACGCTGCGGCACTCGAGGCCCGGCGCTTGAGCCTCGACGACCTGCTCGGGCCGGACGACGCCGAGCCCGTCCGCGGCGCACGACGGCGCCTGGCCGCGCAGACGTTCGCGCTGGCCGTGGTCACCTCGGCCCTCGGCGTCGTGCTGCTGGCCGTCCTGCTCTACGCGCTGGTCGTCGGCGGCACCGCGCCGTGGGACCGCTGGTGGGCGGACTTGGGGTGATCGTCCGCGACCTGCGACCGGGCCAGGCGCGCCGCGTCGAGGAGATCCGCATCGCCGGCTGGCACGCCGCCTACGTCGGGATCGTGCACCCCGACGCGCTGCGCGACCTGGTGCTGGCCTCCTAGCCGAGCGTCTCCACGATCGTCACGTTGCCGTACTGGCTCAGCAGGTTCTCGGTGGCGTCCAACCGGTGCTCGTGGCAGGCGCCCGTGACGGTCGTGTCCGGTGGCACGGCGTTCTCCCGCACCGCCGACAGCTGCCACTCGGCGTGCTCACCGCAGTCCTCGCACAGTCGCGTCATGGCTCAGCCGAGCGTGCCCTTGGTTTCCGTCCCGATGCCCAGCGGCGACAGGAACGTGATCTCGGGGGCTGCGGCCAGCAGACCCGGCGCGCCCACCGCGGCGAACAGGTCCGCGACGTGCGGCTGGGTCATGTGCGCGTCCAGGTCGGACTGCGAGCGCCAGCGCTCGACCAGGACGAGGTGGTTGGGATCGGACGCGTCGCGGTGGAGGGCGTAGGTCAGGCAGCCCTCCTCCTCGTGCGTCTTGATCAGGCAGGTGGTGAAGGCAGTGACCACCTCGTCGACCCTGCCCTCAGCTGCACGGACGTGGACCACACCGACGACCTCGCTCATGCCCGGACCGTAGCCGGTCACAGCCCGCGCGGCTCGGGGAGCAGCTCGGGGAAGACCGCCGGCCGCTTCTCGCTCTTGGCGGTGAAGGCCTCCATCATGTCGGCCGGCTGGAACATGCCGGCCTGCCACGTGGCGATCTGGTCGAGGCTGTCGTCGACCGAGTGGTCGCGCGCGTAGTTCATCGCGACCTTGGTGCCCCAGATCGCCAGCGGCGACTTGCTGGCGATCTCCTTCGCGGTCTCCAGCACGCCGGCCAGCAGCGCCTCCTGGTCCGGGTAGACCTGCTGCACCAGACCGACCTCCTGCAGGCGCTGCGCCGGGTACCGCCGTCCGGTGTAGGCCATCTCGCGCGCGAAGCCCTCCGAGGTCAGCTTCCCGACCCGCTGCAGCGTGCCGACGTCGGCCGTCATCCCGATGTTGATCTCCTGCACGCAGAAGAAGGCCTCTGCGCTGGCGTACCGCAGGTCGCAGGCCGTCACGAGGTCGACCGCGCCGCCGATGACGCCGCCCTGCACCGCGGCGATGACCGGCACGCGCGCCTTCTCCAGCGCCGTGAACGACCACTGCAGGACCTTGGCGTTGGAGCGCAGCCGGGCGTGGCGGCGGCCGGGCTCGGCGTCCGCCCCACCCAGCTCGCCGCCCATGAACACCGACAGGTCCATCCCGGCGCTGAAGTGCTTGCCGGTGCTGCTGAGCACGACGACCCGCGCGCTGGCCTCGTCGCTGATCCCGGTGACGATCTCGGGCAGCTCCCGCCAGAAGTCCGGGGTCATCGTGTTCAGCTCGTCCGGGCGGGACAGCCGGACGTGCGCGATCTTCTCGGTGATGTCGACGTCGAAGCAGCGGTAGGCCATGGCGAGCAGGCTACGTTCGTCTCGATGCTTGAGCCCGTGCTGCAGATGTCCGGTGTCGCCGTCGTCCGGGACGGCTCCACGATGCTCGCCGACGTCGACTGGACGATCCGCGACGGCGAGCGCTGGGTCGTCCTCGGCCCCAACGGCGCCGGCAAGAGCACGTTGCTGCACGTCGCCGGCGCATCGCTGTTCCCCTCCCGCGGGACGGTCGAGCTGCTCGGCGAGCGCTTCGGCGCCGCCGACCTCGGCGAGCTGCGCACCCGCGTCGGGCTCTCCAGCTCCTCGCTCGGCGACCGCATCCCGCCGCACGAGAAGGCGCTCGACGTCATCGTCACGGCGGCGTACGGCGTCGTCGGCCGCTGGTCGGAGCGGTACGACCCGGCCGACGTCGCCCGGGCGCAGGACCTGCTGGGGCGCATGGGCCTGCGGGCGTTCGCCGACCGTCGCTTCGGCACGCTGTCGGAGGGCGAGCGCAAGCGGGTGCTGCTGGCCCGCGCGCTGATGACCGACCCCGAGCTGCTCCTGCTCGACGAGCCGGCCGCCGGTCTCGACCTCGGGGCGCGAGAGGCGCTGCTGCGCCTGCTCACCCGGCTCGCCCAGGACGACGACGCGCCGCCCACCGTGCTGGTCACCCACCACGTGGAGGAGGTGCCGGTCGGCACCACCCATGCGCTGCTGCTCTCCCGCGGCCGCTCGATCGCCTCTGGTCCGGTCACCGAGGTGCTCACCGGGCCGCTGCTGTCGCGCGCGTTCGGGCTGCCGCTCGTGGTCGAGGGGCGGGAAGGGCGCTACACCGCCCGCGCGGCTGCCCTCTAGGGGAGCGCCAGATCGGCGACGACCGCGAGGTGGTCGCTGCCCGGGATGCGCGCCTCCCGGACGTCCAGCACCACCGGTCCGCGGACGAGCACGTGGTCCAGGTGCAGGAACGGCGCGGAGGCCGGCCACGTCCGGGCCAGCCCACGGCCGCGGGCGTCGTGCGCGTCACGCAGGCCGGTGTCGAGCAGGTCGCGAAACAGCGCGTGGTCGCGGTCGGCGTTGAGGTCGCCGGCCACGACCAGCGGCCCGTCGACGTCCTCGACCTCCGCCCGCAGGTCCTCCAGCGACGCCCGCCACAGGTCGGCGAACACCGACAGCGGCGGGTACGGGTGGGCGGTCAGCAGGCGGACGTCGGTCCCGCCGACCCGCACGGTCGCCCGCGGCAGCTCCCGGCCGGCCGACTCGCGGGTGGTGACGTCCAGCAGGGGCAGCCGGCTGAGCAGCCCGACGGTCTCCTGTCGGGTGTCCAGCAGCAGCGTCACCGCGAACGGCAGGTCGTCCAGCAGCCCCGACTCCCGCAGCCCCGCCAAGCCCGCGGCCGACAGCTCCGGCACCACCAGCACGTCCGGACGCAGCGCCCGCAGCGCCCGAGCGGCAGCCGCGGGGTCCGGGTTCAGCACGTAGAGGTTCGCGGTGACGACCCGCAGCCGCGGGGCCTGCTCCGCGCCCGGCGGCAGCGCGTCGGCGCCGAGCGCGGGCGCGAAGACCAGCAGGTGGGCCAGCACCAGCACGGCCGCCCCGGCCGCCAGCAGCCGTCGGCGCAGGGTCGCGGCCAGCGCGAGGACGGCGTACGCCGGCAGCAGGGTGAGCGGCAGCGCGCCGACGAGCATCGCCAGGGCGGAGCCACGCTCGAGGCCGAGGGCGCGTACGCCCACCACGGCCAGCAGGCACAGCACCACGAGCGTGGCGAGGACGCGCAGCACCTCCAGGAACGCCGACGGCCGCCGTCCCCCAGCAGGGGGCGGCGGCCGACGGCGGTGCAGGGTCAGCTGTGCAGGGAGGCGGTCTCGTCGACCCAGTCGACAGCTGAGGCGCGAAGCTTGTCCTCGTACGCCTTGGCGTGGTGACCGCAGAAGAGCAGGTCGCCCGAGGCAAGGACGACACGGACGAAGGCCTGCGCGCCACAGCGGTCGCAGCGGTCGGCGGCGGTGAGGGTGAGGGTGGGGGCGGGAGATGTCACGGTTCCGGTCACGCCTAGAACAACACCACAGTCCGGCCCGGCGTTCCCGTCGAAGGGCAGGATGGGCGGCGTGTCGTCACCTACCCGCAACAACCCGCTCGAGGGGCTGCTGGTCGCCGACTTCAGCCGGGTGCTGGCCGGGCCCTTCGCCGCGATGATGCTCGCGGACCTCGGCGCGCGGGTCGTGAAGGTGGAGCGGCCGGGCACCGGCGACGACTCCCGCGGCTACGGGCCGTTCCTGGACGGCCGCTCGCTCTACTTCGCCCGGGTCAACCGCGGCAAGCAGTCGGTGGCGCTCGACCTCAAGGACCCGGCCGACCTGGCTGTCGCCCGTGCGCTGGCGACCCGGGCCGACGTCCTGGTCGAGAACTACCGGCCGGGCGTGATGGGCCGCCTCGGGCTGGGCGTCGAGGAGCTGCTGGAGCTCAACCCGCGGCTCGTCTACTGCTCGGTCAGCGGCTTCGGGCACAGCGGCCCCTGGTCGCAGCGGCCCGCCTACGACGCCGTGGTGCAGGGGATGAGCGGGATCATGGCCATCACCGGGGCCTCGGGCGGCGCTCCGGTCAAGCCCGGCGTGCCGGTGGCGGACCTGTCGGCCGGGCTCTACGCCTTTGGCGGGATCACCAGCGCGCTGCTGGGCCGCGAGCGGACCGGCAAGGGCTGCCACGTCGACATCGCGATGTACGACGCGACGATCAGCCTGCTGGAGGGGGCTGCGCTGTCCTGGCTGGCCACCGGCAGCGACCCGGTGCCGATCGGCAATGCGCACTTCGCCATCGCGCCGTTCGACACGTTCGCCTGCCGCGACCGCGACATCACCATCTGCGCCGCGAACGACACGCTCTTCCGGTCGCTGCTCAGGGCCCTCGGGCTCCCGGAGCAGCCCGGCTTCTCCACCAACGCCGAGCGGCACGAGCGGCGGGACGCGCTCAAGGCCCTGCTGGAGGAGGTCCTGCGCACGCAGGACGCCGACCACTGGCTCGACGAGCTGGACCTGGCGGGGGTGCCCTGCGGGCCCATCAGCACCGTGGCGGAGGCGGTCGGCAGCGAGCAGGCGGCGGTCCGGCGGATGGTCGTCGAGGCCGGTGGGCTGCCGGGGCCGGGCAACCCGGTGAAGGTCTCCACGGCGCCCGACCCGGTGGTGCGGGTGGCCGCGCCGGAGCTCGACGAGCACGGGGCCGCGGTGCGCGCGGAGTTCGGATGACCTCCCTGGTCGTCCTGGACCTGCTCGGCGTCTTCGTCTTCGCGCTGTCCGGCGCGACGCTGGCCGTCCAGCAGCGGCTGGACGCGTTCGGCGTGATGTTCCTGGCCGGGGTGGCGGCGCTCGGCGGCGGGGTCCTGCGCGACCTGCTGCTGGACGCGCCGGTCGCGGCCCTGCAGGACGGCCGGTACCTGCTGGTGCCGCCCGTCGCCGCGGCGCTGGTCTTCTTCTTCAGTCCGCTCGTGGAGCGGCTCGGCCCGGCGGTGCGGCTGTTCGACGCGGCCGGCCTCGGGCTGTTCGTGGTCACGGGGACGACCAAGGCGCTGGAGGCCGGCCTCGGCGTCGTCTCGGCGGTCGTGGTGGGCTGCCTCACCGGGATCGGCGGCGGGCTGGCCCGCGACCTGCTGGTCGGCGTGGTGCCGGTGGTGCTGCGGCGGGAGTTCTACGCCGTGCCGGCGGTGCTGGGCGCGCTGGTCCTGGCGGCGGTCGACACCCGCGCGCCGGCGGTCGTCGTGGGCGCCGCGCTCCTGGTGTTCGGCCTGCGGATGGTCGGCGTCTGGCGGGACTGGCACGCGCCGGTCGCGCCGCAGCGCCGTAGCGATCACCCGCCGGGGTAGAGCGGCGATATGGGCCTGTTCAGCAAGGACAAGGACAGTGACGCGGGTGCCGGCTCCGGCGACGGCGGCACCCTCGGCACGCCCGGCACCGACAGCGTCGAGGACGTCCCGAGCAACGACGACGCCACCATGGTCGTCAGCGGCGGAGGCGTGGCCGACACCTCCGGGGACGACGCCACGGCAGCGGGCGAGCGCGGTCTCGGCTGAGGCAGCTGATCAGCCGCCGAGCACCGACACCAGCGCGCGGATGCTCCGCCGCTCGAGCTGCTCGTCCAGCGAGGTCCGCCCGCTGACCAGCCGCCCGAACAGCCCGAACATCCCGGGCAGCGAGCGCATCACCTCGTGCACCAGCCGCGGGTGGCGGGTGAACGCCGCCAGCGCGCGACGTCCCGCGGCCACCTCGGCGCCGAGCTCGCGCTCGACCTCGGCGGGATAGGACGAGGGGTCGCCCGCCGCCGCCGCGCCGGCCAGAGCACCTGAGCGCAGGGCGAAGCTGATGCCCTCGCGGGTCCACGGCTCGAGCAGCCCGGCTGCGTCACCGGCCACCAGGACCCGCCCCTGCACCAGCGGCGACCCGGGTGCGCGGACCCGCGTCAGGTGGCCGCCGTCGACGTGCGCCGTCGACAGGTCCAGCCCGAGCTGCTGCACGAAGTGGCGGTAGTACCGCCGCACCGCCTCGCCCTGTCCGCGGTCCCCGATGACGCCGACGGTGAGCGTGTCGCCCTTCGGGAAGACCCAGCCGTACGAGCCGGGCACCGGCCCCCAGTCGAGCAGCACCCGGCCGGCCCAGTCGCTGCCGGGCGGCGTCGGCAGCTCGGCCTCCATGCCGAGGTCGACCTGGTCGCAGACGACCCCCACGTGTGCCGCGGCCCGGCTGCCGGAGCCGTCCGCACCGACCACCGCGCCCGCCGTGACCACGCCGTCGCGGGTGCCGATGCGCACGCCCGTCGCGTCCTGCTCGTACGACGTGACGGTCACCCCTTCGCGCAGCTCGACGCCGGCGTCCACGGCGACCTGCACGAGCGCGGCGTCCAGCTGCGAGCGCAGCACCATCGGCAGGAAAGGCTCGGTCGACCGGGTGAACCCGGCCCGGCCGCGCGAGGTGAAGCTGAACCGCCCGACGAGGTCGAGCGACAGCGGCGCGAGGTCGACGCCGGACACGGCCACGGCGGCCTGGGACGCGCCGATCATCCCGCCGCCGCAGCGCTTGTAACGGGGGAGCTGCTCGCGCTCCAGCAGCACGGTGCGGGCACCGGCGCGGGCCGCCGCGAGGGCCGCTGCAGCACCGGCGGGACCAGCGCCGACGACGGCCACGTCGTACGTCACAGCAGCGCGACAGGCACGTCCGCGTACCGCGACCGGAGGTACTCGCCCAGCCCCTTGGCCTGCGGGTCGAAGCGGGTGCTGCTCGCGACCCCCTCGCCGAGCAGGCCGTGCACGACGACGTTGACCGCCCGCAGGTTCGGCAACGGGTGCACGTCGACCCGCAGCCCGTCGGCCTCCGGCAGCAGCGCGCGGAAGTGCTCCTCGGTCATCCAGGCCAGCAGCCAGGCGGCGGCCTCGTCGGTGCGGGCCCAGAAGCCGACGTTGGCATTGCCGCCCTTGTCACCGGAGCGGGCGCCGAGCACCCGGCCCAGGGGCACCCGCTGCGTCTCGGCCGGCACGGCCTGCGGCCGGGCGGCCTCGGCGGCGGCGGGCGGAGGACCTGCCTGCGTGTGCGGCACCACCTCGCGCCGCCCGTCGGCGTGCACCACGACGTGCTCCACCTCGTCCGCGTCGACCAAGGCCGGCCAGTAGACGCCGTACGGGGTGGCGTCGCCGGGCTGGGAGGTCAGCGTGAACCCCGGGTAGCTGGCCAGTGCCAGCTCGACGGCCGCACCGGAGAACGCGCGGCCGAGCACCTTCGGGTCGTCGCCGCGCACGTGCACGCGCAGCAGGGCCGCGGCCTGCTCGTTCGTCGGAGCGTCCTCCCGGTCGAGCCGGACCAGCCGGTGCTCGAACGGGTGCGGGTACGCGTCGCGCAGGCCCTCCAGCGCGAGCTCCGCCTTGGCCTCCACGTCCAGCCCGGTGAGGACGAACTCCATGCGGTTGCGGAAGCCGCCCAGCATGTTCAGCGCGACCTTGATCCGGCCGCTCGGCGCCCAGCCGCGCGCCCCCGACAGGCGCACCCGGTCCGGCGCCTCCTGCGCCAGCTGCAGCGACGCGAAGTCGGTGGTCACGTCGGGACCGGCGTAGTGCTGTCCGGCGATCTCGTACAGCAGCTGGGCGGTCACGGTGCCGACGGTGACGGCGCCGCCCGTGCCGGGGTGCTTGGTGATGACGGCCGCGCCGTCGGCGGCGACCTCGGCGACGGGGAAGCCCATGCGGACCGGCTGCTCGACCTCTTCGCGCACGAAGGAGTAGTTGCCGCCGGTGGCCTGGGTGCCGCACTCCAGGACGTGCCCGACGGCGACCGCGCCGGCCAGCCGGTCCCAGTCGTCGCGGGCCCAGCCGAAGTGCGCGGCCGCCGGCCCGACGACGAGTGAGGCGTCGGTGACGCGGCCGGTCACCACGACCTGTGCCCCAGCCTGCAGCGCCGAGGCGATGCCCCAGGCGCCGAGGTAGGCGTTCGCCGTGAGCGGGGTGCCGGTGAGGGGGGCGCCCGTGTCGAGGTTCGGCAGGTCGAGCTCGCCGACCCGGGGGAGCAGGTCGTCCCCCTCCACGTGCGCGACCGGCAGCTCCAGGCCGAGCGCCGCGGCCAGGTCGCGTACGGCGGCGGCGCAGGCAGCAGGCGCGAGACCGCCGGCGTTGACGACGATGCGGGTGCCGCGGTCGGCGACGGTGCCGAGCACCGGCTCGAGCTGGCGCAGGAAGGTGGTGGCGTAGCCGCGGGTGGAGTCCTTGGCCTTGGACCGGAACAGGATGAGCATGGTGAGCTCGGCCAGGTAGTCACCGGTAACGACATCGACGGGTCCGTCGTTGAGCACCTCGAACAGCGCGCTCGCCCGGTCGCCGTAGAAGCCCGAGCAGTTCGCGATCCGCAGCACGTCCGTCACGAGCAGGATCGTCGCACCGAGGGTGCGGCGCCGACAGAGAGGCAGGTCCGTGCGGCTCCCGACCCTCGTGGGCAGCGCCCTGGCGGCCACCCTGCTGTCGGGAGTGGTGGCCGCGACCGTCGTCGCGCCGCCTGCCCCCGCACCGGTTCCCGTCGCCCAGGACGTCGCGCCGCTGGACGCACTGCCCCCGGAGCCGCTGCAGGATCCCGCCGCCCGCAGCCGCCCGGCCGCGCCGAAGCCTGAGCCGGCCGTCGCCCCGCTGGCCGACCTGCGCGCCCCCGACCTGCTCGTCACGGTCCGCACGCCCCTCACGCCGGCGCAGGTCACGGCCCTGCAGGCGGTCCGCAAGGTCGAGGCGGTGACGGTCGTGGACGCCGGCACGGTCCGCATCGGCGGCGAGTCCGCCCGGGTGCTCGGGGTCGACCCGTCGCAGTTCCGGGCCTTCACCCCGCAGGAGACCGCGTCCTCCGACGCGCTGTGGAAGGCAGTGGCCCGCGGCGACCTCGCGCCGTCGTACGGCCTTGCCCGCGCCCGCGACCTGCCGCTCGGCGGCACCATCAGCGTGTCCGGCAAGCGCGACGCCGACCTGCGCGTGGGCGCGGTCGCGGCGTACGGCCTGCCGAGCGTGGACCTCGTGACCGGCCGGGAGGTGGCGCAGTCGCTCGGCGTCGTGGCCTCGAGCGCTGTCGTGGTCAGCGCCCCGGACCGCGCCATCGGCGCTCTGCGCAAGGCGGTCCGCGAGGTGCTCGGCGCGGACGCCGTCGTCGAGGTGCTGCGCCCCGAGGTGGCGGCGGCCAGGAAGGGCCGTCCGAGCAGCTACCGCGAGCTGTACGTCGACTCCGCCCGCTACTGCCCCGGCCTCTCGTGGACCGTCCTCGCCGCCATCGGCCAGGTCGAGAGCGGCCACGGCAAGCACCTCGGCCCGTCCAGCGCCGGGGCGCTCGGCCCGATGCAGTTCCTGCCGAGCACGTGGGCGGCGTACGGCATCGACGGCGACGGTGACGGTTCGGCCGACATCATGAGCCCGTACGACGCGGTGCCGTCGGCAGCCGGCTACCTCTGCCGCTTCGGGGCCAACCGCGGGCCGGAGGGCCTGTACGACGCGATCTTCGCCTACAACCACGCGGACTGGTACGTGAAGAAGGTGTTGGGCATCGCCGCCCAGTACAGCTAGGCCCTCGCCAGCAGGTCGACCAGCGACGGCTGCGCCTCCAGGCGCGCACGGGTGGAGGCGGCGGCGACGCGCAGGACGTCCTCGACCCGGCTGTGCTGCATCGGGTTGAGGCCCATGACAGGCAGGTCCTCGGGACCCGGCTGCAGCACGACCACCTCGGCGCCGCGACGCCGCAGCGCGTTCACCTCCCGCGACAGGTAGCGGCGGACCGCCAGCCGGATCGCGAGGTCGGCGCGGGGCGTGCGGGCCGTGCCGCGGCCGAGCGACATCGGCGACAGCACGACCACGAGCGACGGCCGGTCGGAGGCCACGACGTCGGCGTTGCTGGGGGAGTGCGCGCCGCCGTCGACGTACGCCTGCCCCGCCACGCGCACCGGCGCGAAGTACGAGGGGATCGCGCACGAGGCGGCCACCGCGGTGCCCACGTCGGTGTCGGGGGAGCCTGGCGCGCCGAACACCACGCGGCGCGCGTCGGCCGCCCGTACGGCGCATATGCGCAGGTCCCGCTGCGGCCACGCGCCGCCGTGCAGGCGCTGCACGCTGCGGGCGATCATGTCGGTGCGGGCGCGGCCGGCGGGCAGCAGGCTGGAGGCAACCGCGCCGGGTCGCACCG
>JAOPWK010000234.1 GCA_025965735.1 Frankiales bacterium | reverse complement strand
TTGCAGGGGAGATCCATGGCTGCGATCAACCGCGACGACGTCGCGCATCTCGCGCAACTCGCGCACATCGAGATGAGTGCCGAAGAGCTGGACAGGATGGCCGGCGAACTCGCCGTCATCGTCGATTAGGTGAAGTCCGTCAGTGAGGCCGCCGGTGTTGACGTCCCGGCCACGTCCCACCCGATTCCGCTGACCAACGTGTTCCGCGAGGATGTCGTGGGCCACACGTTTACGGCTGAGCAATCCCTCTCCGGTGCCCCCGACGCGTACGAAGGCCGTTTCAAGGTCCCGGCAATCCTGGATGAGGACTAAGACCATGACTGAGAACAACGAACTGATCCGCCTCTCTGCCGCCGCGCTCGCCGAAAAGCTCGCCGCCCGCGAGATCACCGCCGTCGAGGTCGTCCAGGCGCACCTGGACCGGATCGCCGCGGTCGACGGCGACGTCCACGCGTTCCTGCACGTCGACAGCGAGGGCGCCCTCGCGCAGGCGGCCCGCGTCGACGCGGGCGAGCTGACCGGGCCGCTCGCCGGTGTCCCGCTCGCGCTCAAGGACGTCCTCTGCCAGGAGGGGGTCCCCACCACCGCCGGCAGCAGGATCCTCGAGGGCTGGCGCCCGCCCTACGACGCGACCGTGACCGCCCGGCTCAAGGCAGCCGGCGTCGTGATCCTCGGCAAGACGAACATGGACGAGTTCGCGATGGGCTCCTCCACCGAGCACAGCGCCTACGGCCCGACGCACAACCCGTGGGACCTCACGCGGATCCCCGGCGGCTCCGGCGGCGGCTCGGCCGCGGCCGTGGCGGCCTACCAGGCGCCGCTCGCCATCGGCACCGACACCGGCGGCTCGATCCGGCAGCCCGCCGCCGTCACCGGCACCGTCGGCGTCAAGCCGACGTACGGCGGCGTCTCGCGCTACGGCCTGGTGGCGTTCTCCAGCAGCCTGGACCAGGCAGGGCCGTGCGCGCGCACCGTGCTCGACGCGGCGCTGCTGCACGAGGCCATCGGCGGCCACGACCCGCGCGACTCGACCAGCATCGACAAGCCGGTGCCGCCGGTGGTCGAGGCCGCGCGCAGGCAGGACGTGAAGGGCCTCCGCGTGGCGGTCGTCAAGGAGCTGTCCGGCGAGGGCTACGAGGCAGGCGTGCAGGAACGGTTCGACGAGGCGGTCGAGCTGCTGCAGGAGCTCGGCGCCACGGTGACCGAGGTCAGCTGCCCGCACTTCCGCTTCGCGCTGCCGGCCTACTACCTGATCGCCCCCTCCGAGGCGTCCTCGAACCTGGCCCGCTTCGACAGCGTGCGGTACGGGCTGCGCGTCGGCGACGACGGCGTGAACAGCCTCGAGGAGGTCATGTCCGCGACGCGTGCGCAGGGCTTCGGCGCCGAGGTGAAGCGCCGCATCATCCTCGGCACCTACGCGTTGAGCAGCGGCTACTACGACGCCTACTACGGCCAGGCGCAGAAGGTGCGCACCCTCATCACGCGCGACTTCCAGGCGGCCTTCGAGCAGGCCGACGTCCTGGTGTCTCCGGCGGCGCCGACCGTCGCGTTCCCGCTCGGCGCCAAGCTCGACGACCCGCTCGCGATGTACCGCCAGGACCTCGCGACCATCCCGTCCAACCTCTACGGCGGGCCGGCGATGTCGCTCCCCGCAGGGCTGTCCGAGGGGCTGCCGGTCGGCCTGCAGGTGATGGCACCGACCATGCGCGACGACCTGCTCTACCAGGTGGGCGGGGCGCTCGAGGCGGCGCTGCTCGACCGCTGGGGTGGCCCGCTGCTGGCGTCGGCGCCGGAGCTCGCGCGTGCTTGACACGGTCAGCGTCCAGCGCGTCGTCAAGGCCTCGCCGGAGCAGGTGTTCGACCTGCTCGCCACGCCGAAGCGGCACCGCGAGATCGACGGCAGCGGCACCGTCCGCGACGCGTACAGCGGCCCGGAGCGGCTGTCGGCCGGGGCCGTGTTCGGCATGGACATGCGCGTCGGCGGGCCGTACCAGATGACCAACACGGTGGTGGAGTTCGAGGAGGGGCGCCGCATCGCGTGGCAGCCCCGGCCGACGAACGCCGTGGCAGCCAAGGCGATCGGCGGCCGGATCTGGCGCTACGAGCTCCAGCCGGTCGACGGCGGCACCCTGGTCCGCGAGACGTGGGACATCAGCCACGAGCGCGTCCCGGCGCTGCTCTGGCCGCTGCGGGCGCTCACCCGGATCAGCATCACCCGCACCCTGGACCGGCTGGCGGAGCGCTTCTCCTAGAGCTCGACCAGCCTGTCGCTCGGCCGGCCGCTGACCTGCACCCGCGTCACGAGCGCGACCTCCAGCCAGTCGTTCCCGCTCATCCCGCCGGTGGCCGGCGCGCGCTCGCGGGCCGCCTGCCGGCCCAGCACGTCGACCGCCTCGTCCAGCAGGGCGAGGTCTCCGGTCGCACGGCCGGCGGCGAGCAGCGTCACCGGCCGCGCCCGCACCGGCGCGGGCACCTCGGCGTCGTCGCCGAGCAGGAACCGCGCCTCCACCAGCGTGCGGGACTCGCCCTCGGCGCGCAGCCGCTCGAGCAGGCCCACCGCCGCGTCGTCGCCGGCGAGCAGCAGCAGGTGCGCCGGCGTCAGCAGGCTCGGGTCGTGCGGGTAGGCCCGCAGGTAGGCGCCGGCCGCGCTGCGCAGGTCGTCGAGGCCGCCGCGGTCGCCGAGCAGGCGTCGCAGCTTGCCGTGCACAGCCAGGGTCGACCACGCGTCCGGACGCCGCGCCAGCCGCTGCTCCACGGCGGGCAGCGAGGACTCGACCAGGTGGCGGGGGAGGGCCAGCACGAGCACGCGAGGACGCTACGCGGCCGCCACTAGGCTCGGAGCCATGACGACCACCGCGCCCGCGCCCGTCCCGTACGCGGAGGCGCTCGAGGAGTTCGAGCCGGTCATCGGCCTGGAGACGCACGTCGAGCTCGGCACCGCCAGCAAGATGTTCTGCGGCTGCGACACCACCTTCGGCGCCGAGCCCAACACGCACACCTGCCCGGTCTGCCTGGGCCTGCCCGGTGCGCTTCCGGTCGTGAACGCGCAGGCGATCGAGTCGACGATCCGGATCGGCCTGGCGCTGCACTGCGACATCGCGTCCTGGTGCCGCTTCGCGCGCAAGAACTACTTCTACCCGGACATGCCGAAGAACTTCCAGACCTCGCAGTACGACGAGCCGCTGTGCACAGACGGCTACCTCGACGTGGAGGTCCGGGGAGAGACGGTCCGCATCCCGATCGAGCGCGTCCACCTCGAGGAGGACACCGGCAAGTCGCTGCACGTCGGCGGCGCGACCGGTCGCATCCACGGCGCCTCGCACTCGCTGGTCGACTACAACCGCGCCGGCATCCCGCTCGTCGAGATCGTCACCAAGCCGGTCACCGGCACCGGCGCGATGCCGGCCGAGGTGGCCAAGGCGTACGTCACCGAGCTGCGCGACGTGCTGCGCGGGCTGGGCGTCTCCGACGTGCGCATGGAGCAGGGCTCGCTGCGCTGCGACGTCAACGTCTCGCTGAACAAGCCTGGCGAGGAGTGGGGCACGCGTTCGGAGACCAAGAACGTCAACTCGCTGCGCTCGGTCGAGCGGGCCGTGCGCTCCGAGGTCGAGCGGCAGGCGGGGCGCCTGCGCGCCGGCGAGCGGATCGTGCAGGAGACGCGGCACTTCCACGAGGACACCGGCATGTCCACGTCGGGCCGCTCCAAGGAGGAGGCGACCGACTACCGGTACTTCCCGGAGCCCGACCTCGTGCCCGTCGCCCCGGACGCCGCGTGGGTCGCTGAGCTGAAGGCCGCGCTGCCGGAGGCGCCTTCGGTGCGGCGGCGCAAGCTGACGAACGAGCTCGGCCTGTCCGACCTCGACAGCCAGGCGATGGTGAACGCCGGCGTGCTGGACGTCGTGCTGGCCACCGTCGACGCCGGTGCTCCCGCGGCCGAGGCGCGCAACTGGTGGCTCGGGCACCTGGCGCAGGCCGCCAACAGCCGCGGCGTCGAGGCCGCCGAGCTGCCGATCGCACCGGCCGACGTCGCTCGCGTGGTCGCGCTGGTCGCGGACGGCAAGCTGACTGCGGGCCTCGCCCGCCAGGTCGTCGACGGCGTGCTGGCGGGCGAGGGCTCGCCCGACGAGGTGGTCGAGGCGCGCGGGCTGGCGGTCGTCTCCGACGAGGGCGCGCTCGCCGAGGCCGTCGACGCCGCCATCGCCGCTCAGCCGGACACGGCGGAGAAGGTCCGCGGCGGCAAGCTGCAGGCCGTCGGCGCGCTGGTCGGGGCCGTCATGAAGGCGACCAAGGGCCAGGCGGACGCGTCGGTCGTGCGCCGCCTGCTGCTCGAGCGCCTCGGCGTCAGCGAGTAGCCCTCAGCGACGCCGGCTCGTGGCCTCGGCAGGCTGCGCCCGCCGGCGCAGCACGGACGTCCGCGCCACCACCGGCTCCTCCACGGGCTCGGTCGCCGGTGCCACGCCGGCGGCACCCGTCGGCGGCGCCAGCGCACCCGGCGCCTCCTCGATCGGCGGCGCCTCGCACTCCTTCAGCTCGGCGCGGTACCGCCTGCGCGCCAGCAGGATCGCGTTGAGCTCGGCGCCGGCCAGCAGGGCGACGCACAGCAGGTAGAACCACGTCATCAGGATGAGGCCACCACCGAGCGCGCCGAAGATCGGCGAGCTGGTGACGACCAGCTCCAGGTAGAGGTTCAGGCCGTACGACGCGGCCAGCCACAGCAGGGCGGTCAGCAGCCCGCCGGGCAGGTCGTACCGCCAGCGGGTGCGCCGGTTGGGCATGAGGTGGTCCATGGTCGTGGCCCACAGGACGAGCCCGCCGAAGGCCACCGGCCAGCGCAGGAACGACCACAGGAACTCGTACTCCGGCCCGAGTCCGATCCGGGACACCACGCCCTCGGCGCGGCCGAAGATCGGCCCGATGACCAGCAGCGTCACGGCGATCGCCCCCGTGAGCACGCTGCCGAAGCCGAGCAGCAGGCCGAGCCAGCGGCGGCGCCACCAGCCGCGCGTCTCCGGCACGTCGTAGGCGATGTTCACGGTGTTCACCAGGGTGGAGAAGGCGGTCGAGAGCGAGGCGAGCGCCAGCAGGGTGGCGACGGTCAGCGCGTTGGTGCCGGTCTCGAACAGGTCCTCCACCGTGGAGATGGCGCCGCCTGCGGTGTCGGTCAGCAGCCGGTCCAGGAAGTCGAGCACCGCCTCCTCGACCTGACGCGCATTGCCGTCGCCGATGAGGTTGCCGAGCTGACCGAGGACGGCCGCGACGACCAGCATCGCCGGGAACAGCGTGAGGACGGCGAAGAACGCGCTCTCGGCCGCGAGCCCCAGCAGCCGGTCGCGGTCGGCCTTGTTGATGACCTCGCGCACCAGGCGGAAGAACCAGGTGACCGGGTTGCCGGCCGGGGTGCGCCGCGCCTCCTGCGCCGTCGCCTCGGCGCGCAGCTCAGCGTGCCGGCCGCTGACGACGTGGCTCGAGACGAGCGGCTCGCGGCGAGGGGTCACCCCACCATGGTGACCGATGCCGGGCTAGCCCACCGGCAGGCGCAGCACGCGGTCGTCCTCGCGCACCGGGTCACCCCGGCCGTCGCGGTTGCTCGTGAGCACCCAGAGCGACCCGTCCGGCGCCGCGGCGGCCGCCCGGAGCCGGCCGTACTCGCCCTCGTACCGCGCCACCGGGCTGCCCGGGTCGGCGAGCGGGACCGTCCAGAGGCGCTGCCCGCGCAGGGCCGCGACGTACAGCGTGTCGCCGACGACGGCGGCGCCGCTGGGGGAGGCCTCGGAGGTCTCCCACGTCGTGATCGGCATCAGGTAGCGGCCGCCGCCGTCGTCCGCGCCCTCCACCTCCGGCCAGCCGCCGTTGCTGCCCTGGCTGATCCGGTTGACCTCGTCGAAGCGGTTCTGGCCGAACTCCACCGAGTACGCCTGGCCGCTGTCGTCGAAGGCCAGCCCCTGCACGTTGCGGTGCCCGCGCGAGAAGACCAGCGAGTCCGCGCCCGCGACAGGGTTCCCGTCCAGCGTCATGCGCAGCACCTTGCCGCCGAGGGAGTCGGGGTCCTGCGCCAGGGACCGCTCGCCGACGTCGCCGGTGCCGGCCCACAGGTCGCCCTCCGGCCCGATCGCCAGGCGCCCGCCGTTGTGGATCGTCCCCTTCGGGATCCCCGTCAGCACCGGCACCAGCGGCGCGTCCGGCCGGGTCATCGAGAAGCTGACGATGCGGTTGTCGCGTCCGGTGGTGACGTAGAGGAAGACGCGCCCGTCGGTGGCGTACGTGGGACTGACGGCGAGGCCGAGCAGCCCGCCCTCGCCGGCCGGCTCCGCCTCGGCCACCTCGCGCACCACCGCTGGGTCGCCGCCTGCGGCGGGGATGCGCAGCACACGGGCCTCGTCCCGCTCGGTGACCAGGGCGTCGCCGTCGGGCAGGAAGTCGATGCCCCACGGCGCCTCGAGGCCGGTGGCCAGCACCTGCGGGCCGGCGGCGGCAGCGCTGGCCGCCGACGAAGCGGCCGGCGCCGCGGCGGGCGGACCGGCCGGCTCCGGTCGGGTCTCGCCGCCGCAGGCGGTCACGAGCAGGAGCAGCAGGGGCAGGGCGCGCCGGGTCACGAAGAGCTCAACGTGCGGGCGCGGGCGGGCGTGCCGCCTCCGCCGGCAGCACGTCCAGTGCCAGCAGCGCGAGCGACCACTCCACCAGGTGGTCGACCCGCTCCAGCGAGCGGCCGGTCAGCCCCTCGAGCCGGCGCAGCCTGTTCAGCACAGTGTTGCGGTGGCAGTAGAGCCGGCCCGCGGTCTGGCCGGCCGACCCGCCGGTGTCCAGCCACGCGCGCAGGGTGTCCAGCAGCACCCGCCGCTCCTCGGGCTCCAGCACCAGCACCCCGCCCAGCGCGCGCTGCACCAGCCGCGAGGCGAGGTCGGGAGCGGTGACGAGCAGCGCACCGGCCAGCCGGCTGTCCAGCTCCGCGACCGCCGGCTCACCCGGCGGCAGCGCGCGCAGCGCCG
>JAOPWK010000233.1 GCA_025965735.1 Frankiales bacterium | reverse complement strand
CGCGCCCTCGTGCACGGCGGCGGCGAGTCCGGGCGGCGGCTCCAGCGACAGCGCCGGCGAGCGCAGCAGCGCGGCCAGGTCGTCCTCCCTCACGCCGGCACCACCAGGCCCGGGTGCTCGCGCAGCTTGGCCATGGCGCGTGAGGCCGCGCTCTTGACCGTGCCGGCGGAGCAGCCGAGCGCGGCAGCGATCTCCGCCTCGGACAGCCCCTCGTAGTAGCGCAGGACCACGACCGCCCGCTGCCGGCCGGTCAGCGTCGCGAGCGCGGCCAGCACCGCGTCGCGCTCGTCGTACGCCCGCGACAGGTCCGGAACCGGCGACTCGGGGAGGTCCGACGTCGCCTGCTCGCGCCAGGGCTTCGTGCGCCACCAGTCGGTGTGCGCGTTGACCATCGTCCGCCGCACGTACCCCTCCGGCTCGTCGATCCGGTCCCACCGCAGGTAGGCGCGGGTGAGCGCGGTCTGCAGCAGGTCCTCGGCCCGGTGGCGGTCACCGGTCAGGAGGTGGGCGGCGTGCAGCAGGTGCCGCGAGCGCGCCGCGACGAAGGCCTCGAACGACGCGTCCACGCCACCCCCTCTCGAAGCCGAGGACGTACGTCGGCCCGGACCGGTTGGCGCGCTAGTCCTGCGGGATGTCGCCGGCGAGGTCGCGGTCGGCAGCCGGCGGCGGACCCGTGCGGTGCTGCCGGCGGGCGCGCAGCACCTCGATCACGATCGGCAGCAGGGAGATGCCGATGATGAGCAGGATGATCGGCTCGATGTTGTCGGCGACGAACTGGATCTCGCCGAGGAAGTAGCCCAGCAGCGTCACGCCGACGCCCCACAGCACGCCGCCGATGACGTTGTAGGTGACGAAGACGCGGTAGTCCATCCGCGAGACGCCCGCGATGACCGGCGCGAAGGTGCGCACGATGGGCACGAAGCGCGCGATCACGATGGTGCGCGCGCCGTACTTCTCGAAGAAGGCGTAGCCCTTGTGGACGTACTCCTGCTGGAAGAAGCGCGAGTCCGGCCGGTTGAAGATGCGTGGTCCGGCCTTGCGCCCGATGAGGTAGCCCACCTGGTCACCGGCGATCGCGGCCAGCGGCACGGTGAGCAGCACCAGCCACAGCGGCAGGACGTCCTGGGTGTTGATGAGCAGCCCGGCGGTGAACAGCAGCGAGTCGCCCGGCAGGAAGAAGCCGACCAGCAGACCGCTCTCGACGAAGACCACGGCCAGCAGCGCGAGCAGTCCCGCTCCCACCAGAGCGTCCGGGGAGAGCCACTCGGGGCCCAGGGCCAGGGGAGTCGCGAGCATCGACCCAGGCTAGCCGCCGATACCGTGCCGCCCATGCCACGCGAGCGTCTGGTCGTCATCGGGGGTGACGCCGCCGGCATGAGTGCGGCGAGCCAGGCGCGCAAGCGGCGCGACGCCGACGACCTGGAGATCGTCGCGTTCGAGCGCGGCCGTGCGACGTCGTACTCCGCCTGCGGCATCCCGTACTGGATCGGCGGCGCGGTCGGCACCGAGCAGGAGCTCATCTCGCGCACGCCGGAGCAGCACCGGGCCAACGGCATCGACCTGCGCATGCGCACCGAGGTCGTCGGCATCGACCTGTCCTCGCGCCGGGTGACGGCGCGCGACCTGGAGACGGGCAGGGCATACCAGGAGGCGTACGACCATCTGGTCTACGCGACGGGCAGCGTCCCGATGCGCCCGCTCGCGGACGGCTTCGACGCCCCGGGCGTCTACGGCGTGCAGGTGCTCGACGACGGCCGGGAGCTCATCGCCGAGCTGGACAGCGGCCGGGTCGAGCGGGTCGTCGTCGTCGGCGGCGGCTACATCGGGCTGGAGCTCGCCGAGGCGTGCCAGGTGCGCGGGCTCGACGTCACGGTGGTCAACCGCTCCCCGACGCCGATCGGCACCTTCGACCCCGACATCGGAGCGTTCATCGCCGACGCCGTCGCGAACATGGGCATCAAGCTCGTCTTCGGCCAGGCGGCCACCAGCGTCGAGACCGGCCCCGACGGGCGGGCCACGGCGGTCCTCACCGCCGACGGCACCCGGCTGCCCGCCGACCTCGTCGTGCTTGGCCTCGGCGTGCGCCCGAACGTCGGGCTGGCGCAGGCGGCGGGGATCCCGCTCGGCGCGTCCGGCGGGATCGTGGTCGACAACCGCATGCGCACGCAGGTGCCCGGTGTCTGGTCCGCGGGCGACTGCGTCGAGAGCTGGCACCGGCTGTCCGGGCAGCGGATGGTGGTCGCGCTCGGCACGCACGCCAACAAGCAGGGGCGGGTCGCGGGCATCAACCTCGGCGGCGGCTACGCCACCTTTCCCGGCGTCATCGGCACCGCCGTCACCAAGGTCTGCGACCTCGAGGTCGCCCGCACCGGGCTGTCGGAGTCCGAGGCGGAGCAGGCCGGGTACTGCTTCGTCACCGCGCACGTGGACTCCACGACCCGCGCCGGCTACTTCCCCGGTGCCAAGCCGATCCGGGTGAAGCTCATCGCGGAGAAGCGCAGCGGCAAGCTGCTCGGCGCGCAGATCGCGGGCCGCGAGGGAGCAGCCAAGCGGATCGACGTGCTGGCGACCGCGATCTGGAACGAGATGAGCGTCGACGAGGTGCTCGGCCTGGACCTGTCCTACGCCCCGCCCTTCGCGCCGGTCTGGGACCCGGTGCTCATCGCGGCGCGCAAGGCCTTCGAGGCGGTCGAGGGCGACATCGCGCGCGACGTCCGCGAGGGCAACCACGGCTGAGGGCCGGCCTCCCGTAGGAGACCGGCCCTGAGAGGAGCGGGGTGGATCAGCCGATCATGTAGCCGGCGAGGTCGCCGATGAGGTTGAGCTGCCCGCCGGCGTTGCGGATGCGGATGCGTCCGTCCGTGCCGGTCTTGACGATCGCCGCGTTGGCGCGCGTGGCGCCGCGGATGAGGTTGAGGTTGCTGACGGTCGGGATGCCGGCCGCGCCCGACGGGTAGCCGCGCACGTCGGTGCTGGCGGAGACGCCGGTGCCGGTCAGGTTGAGCACCGCTGCCGTGGCGCCCGCCGGAACGCCCCGGGCTCCGGCGACCTTGAGGTCGACGAAGCCCTCGGCGGTGACCGGGATGGGTGCTGCGCCGACGCCGTTGCGGGTGTCGAGGAAGCGGCTGGGCGTGACGGGCACGAAGCGACCCGTCGCCGACGGCGAGTAGTAGCCGGCGATGTCGGCGATGAGGTTGACCGAGCCCCCGCTGTTGCGCAGCCGGACGGTGCCGCCCTCGCCCACGGCGACGGTCACCAGGTTCGCGACCGTCTGCCCGGCCCGCAGGTTGAGGTTGCTGACGCGCGGGAAGGCGCCGTCCGCGGCGGGCGGGTAGACGCGGACGTCGGTGCCGGCGGTGGCGGACGTCGCCGTGACGTTCAGCACGACCGCGCGCGCGTCGGCCGGGACGGTGACGGTGCGGCCCTGCTCAGCAGTCGGCAGCGTGCCCTTGACCTGGACCTCGACGAACTCGGCTGCCGCGACCTTGGCCTGCGGCGCGCCCACGCCGCTGCGCGTGTCCAGGATCCGGGCCGGGTCGAGCGCCGAGAAGCCGTTGCCGGCGCCGGCCGGCACGTAGTAGCCGGCGATGTCGGCGAACAGGTGCGTCTGGCCGGCGGTGTTGCGAAGCGTGACGCCGCCGTCGCTGCCGAGCGCGACGGTGACGAGGTTCGGGACGGTGTCGCCGGCGCCGGCGTTGAGGCTGCTGGTGGACGTCGTCCCGCCGCTCGGGTACGCCCGGACGTCGGTGGCTGCCGTCGTACCGGTCACGGTCACGTTGAGCACGACCGCGGTCGCGTCCGCGGGGACCGCGGTGGGCTCGGTCTGCAGCCCGCGCACGGCGAGGGTCACCGTCTCCTGCGGGCCGAGCTTGCGCTGCGGGGCGCCGCCGGTGCCCTCGCGCGTGTCGAGCACGCGCTTCGGCGTGACCGGCACGTAGGTGGACTCGGTGCCGGCGCTGACGGCCGCGGGGACCGGGCCGTGCACGTGCGGCTGGGCCTCGTCGCCCGGAGTGGTCGTCACGCGGCCGGCGCGGCGGCCCTCCTTGTCGACGGCCCAGAGGTCGCCCGGCGGGAAGTCGTCCACGTCGGAGTAGCCGTACAGGTCGTAGAGGATGCTCTCGCCGTCCGGCGACCAGGCGGGGTACTCGGCGACCGTGGGCGCGCTGGTCGGACGGGTGGGGGCGAGGATCTTGGCGCTGCCACCGGTCGCCGGCACCGTGGCGATGTGCGCCACGTCCTGCCCGCGCGTGGTGTCGGTGTCGCGCGTGGTGACGGTGGCGTACGCGATGGTCGAGCCGTCCGGCGACCATGCCGGCGAGTAGCCGGTGACGCCGCTGCCGAGGGTGACGGCGCCGCCGCTGCCGTCGCTGTTCACGACCCTGAGCGGACCGCTGTCGTCGGTTGTCGCGTTGACCACGTCGGCGAGCACGATCTTCGAGCCGTCGGGGCTCCAGTCGCCGGTGTAGCCGTTCTCGCCGCCGACGAGCCCGGTCGGGGTGCCGCCGGCAGCCGGGACGGTGAGCAGCGCGGTGTCGACCGTCTCCTCGGTGGTGCCCGCCGGGGTGGTCACGGTGATGCGTGTGAAGAGCAGGCGGCTGCCGTCCGGGGACCAGGCCGCGCCCACGTCGACGGAGAAGCTGTCGGCGGTCGAGGGCGGGGTCGTGACCCGGCGGAAGCCGCTGCCGTCGCGGTTCACGACGGCGATGCCCTCCTCGAACTCGGTCGAGCCGCCGCGGTCGGTCGAGAACGCGATGCGCTCCCCGTCCGGCGACAGCTCGGGCTCGTCGTAGAGGTACTCGTTCGTGGTGTCGGCCGGCAGCACGGTCGTGACGCCCCGGCTGGCCAGGTCCCGCAGGACGATCGAGTAGATGCCGTCGTTGTCGTCGTCGACGGTGTAGACGACCTCGTTGCTGGTGCTGCTGGCGGCGGCGGGCGTCGCGATCAGGACGGGGGCGACGAGGGCGGCGAGCCCGGCCGCCAGGGCGCCGGTGTGGCGCGAGGGGGGAGTCATGCCTGTCCTTCCGGAGGGGCGCCGGCGCGTGCCGACAGCCCGTTGTACCGGTCCTCCGCCAGCCCGTCAGGAAGGCTCGCGAAGCGTGACCGGTTCGCGACCTGTGTCCGGCCGCTCTCCTTGTCCCTCGGACGGTTCGCCGCAGGTCATGAGCCCTCTGGCACGCTGTGCCCGACCGCCGACCTGAGGAGCCCGCTGTGCCGATCGCCACCCCCGAGGCCTACGCCGAGATGCTCGACCGCGCCAAGGCGGGTCGCTTCGCGTACCCGGCGATCAACGTGACCAGCTCGCAGACGCTGAACGCGGCGCTGCGCGGCTTCGCCGAGGCCGAGTCCGACGGCATCGTCCAGGTCAGCACCGGCGGCGCGGAGTACCTCTCCGGCAGCAACGTCAAGGACATGGTGATCGGCGCGCAGGCGCTCGCGGAGTACGCGCACCACGTCGCCAAGGCCTACGACGTGCAGATCGCCCTGCACACCGACCACTGCCCCAAGGACAAGCTCGACGGCTACATGCGGCCGTTGATCGCGATCAGCCAGGAGCGGGTCGACGCCGGGCGCGAGCCGCTGTTCCAGTCGCACATGTGGGACGGCTCGGCGGTCGAGCTCGAGGAGAACCTGTCCATCGCGCAGGAGCTGCTCGAGAAGTGCGCCAGGGCCCGCATCGTGATGGAGCTCGAGATCGGCGTCGTCGGCGGCGAGGAGGACGGCGTCGAGAACGCCATCAACGAGAAGCTCTACACAACGCCCGAGGACGCGCTGCGCACCGCTGAGCTGATCGGTACGGGCGAGAAGGGCCGCTACATGCTGGCCGCCACGTTCGGCAACGTGCACGGCGTCTACAAGCCCGGCAACGTCAAGCTCAAGCCGGCCATCCTCAAGGAGATCCAGGACGCCGTCGGCGCCAAGACCGGCACGGACAAGCCGTTCGACCTGGTGTTCCACGGCGGCTCGGGCTCGCTGCTCGAGGAGATCCGCGAGGACCTCGACTACGGCGTGGTGAAGATGAACGTCGACACCGACACCCAGTACGCCTTCACCCGCCCGGTCGCCGCCCACATGTTCAGCAACTACGACGGCGTGCTGAAGGTCGACGGCGAGGTCGGCAACAAGAAGCTGTACGACCCGCGCGCCTGGGGCAAGGCCGCCGAGGCCGGGATGGCCGCCCGGGTCGTCCGGGCTTGTGAGGATCTGCGCAGCGCCGGTACGAAGGTCTGACCTCGGTACCCCTACCGCGTTCGTCATCGTTCCGTTATGTTCTGGGGGTCGCCTCGTCAGGGGCGGCGGCCCCTCCCTCCCGCCGAGTCCTGCCCCGGGGAGCGGGCCTGCCGAGCGCGCCGGGGGCAGGAGCGGGGGACCCACACGTCCCACCGGTCGTCCGTCGTGACGACCTCGGGGTGAAGCCGCTGTCCCTCATCCGGCAGCGGCCAGGCTCTCCGGCCTGAACCCGACAGCTGACCCCGCAGGCGTGAGGAGAGGACCCGACGCCTGTGTCTGCCCTGCTGTTCCCGCGCAAGCACGCGCGCCACGCCAAGCCCGCCACCGCTCCCAAGGTCCTTCTCGCGGGCGGCCTCGCGGCGGCCTTCGCGGTCACGGACGCCGCACTGGTCGCCGGCTCGGCGTCCGCCGCGGCTCCCAACAGCGCCTGGGAGCGCCTGGCCGAGTGCGAGAGCCGCGGCAACTGGTCCATCAACACCGGCAACGGCTACTACGGCGGCCTGCAGTTCAACCTCGGCACGTGGCGTGGCCTCGGCTTCGACGGCTACCCGCACCAGGCCTCGAAGTCGACGCAGATCGCTGCGGCGAACAAGCTGCACAGCCAGCGCGGGTTCGGTCCCTGGCCGGCCTGCTCCCGCAAGCTCGGCCTGCGGGGCGGCGGTGGCGGCGGGACGGTCGCCGCTGCTCAGCCCGCGCCGCGCGTGGCGGCTCCGGCTCCCAGTGCGCGCCGCGCCGCCGCCTCCCGCGCCGCCTCCCGCAGCCGCACCGCGGCGGCTGTCGCGCCTCGCTTCGACGGGCACGTCATGTCCGTCGCGGACCGCTCGCGCTTCCGCGCCGCCACGCTGCAGTGGCAGCGCCAGATGCGCGCCCGCGGCTGGAAGATCGGCGTGGACGGGTACTTCGGTCCGCAGAGCGCCGGCATCGCCAAGCGCTTCGCCGCCCAGAAGGGCCTGCGCGCGACGCCGGGCACCGTCAACGCCGCGGTCTTCGCCGCCGCCTGGACGGCCCCCGTCACCTGATGTCGCTCTCCGGACGAGACCTGCTCGGCGGCCCGCCGCCGACCCTGCTGCCCGAGGAGCCCGGTCCGCGCGACCTGCTCGAGCGCGGCGGCGATCCCGCCGACGTGGCGGCCGCGCACCCCACCAGCTCGCTCGCCTGGGCGGTGCTGGCCGAGCAGGCCTTCGACCGCGAGGCCTACGTGGAGAGCTACGCCTACGCGCGTACCGGCTACCACCGCGGCCTGGACGCGCTGCGCCGCTCCGGGTGGAAGGGCTACGGCCCCGTCCCGTGGGCGCACGCACCGAACCAGGGGTTCCTGCGCGCGCTGCACGCCCTCGGCGAGGCGGCCGGCGCCATCGGCGAGGCCGAGGAGGCCGCACGGGTGCGGCAGTTCCTGGCCGACAGCGACCCTGCGGCCGTCGAGGCGCTGAGCGCCCGCAGTTAGGGCAGGTCGGTCGAGGGCACCGGCGGAGGAGGCGACTCCGCCGGCAGCCGGCCGGTCGGCACGCGGCGGCGGCCGAGCAGTGCCGCCCCAGGCAGGTGCGCGATCGTCCGGCTGGTCTCGTCGACGAACGTCATGATGCGCTCGGTGGATCCGGCGATGAAGGCCACCCGCTCGTGCGTGTCGGCGAGCGTGCGCAGCACCGGCAGGACGTCGTCCTGCACCTTGCGCAGCGTCTCCGGGAGCGCCTCCACGACCGGGTCGTCCAGGACGACGGCCAGTCGGCTGAGGCCGGGCGCCAGCGCGCGCAGCGGCTCCTCGAGCTCCTCGGCCAGGGAGTCCATCCGCACGGCGAGCCGGTGGACGGCGGCGAGGGTCTCGCGTGCCTCGCCGACCACGTCGCCGAGCTGGCGCACTGCGCCGGTCAGGGCGCTGACGGCGGCCGGCAGCGAGGCCAGCGCGTCGGTCTGCGACTGGAGCACCGCGAAGACGCCGTCGATGCCGGGGATGCGGGCCACGTCGTTCAGCCTACGGATCGGGTGATGGTCACGGCCCGCAGTGGGTAGAGCACTCTCCGACACCGAGGAGGTCGCATGACCACCCAGCTCCAGATCAGCCCGCACGCCAGTGCCGAGGACCGCGTGCTCGAGCTGCGCCGGCGCCTCGAGGCGTTGCTGGGCATCCCAGCGACCGAGGGCAACGCCCTGACCGTCCTGCGTAACGGTGACGAGATCTTCCCGGAGATGCTCGCGGCGATCCGCGGCGCGCAGCGGACGATCGACTTCCTGACCTTCGTGTACTGGAAGGGCGACATCGCGCAGGAGTTCGCGATGGCGCTGGCCGAGCGGGCCCGCAACGGCGTCGTGGTGCGCGTGCTCATCGACGCGATCGGCGGCCGGCTCATCGACAGCAACCTCATCGACCACATGGCCGACTGCGGCGTGCAGGTCGAGTGGTTCCGCAAGCCGCTGCGCACGAGCCTGCTCAAGCAGGACCACCGCACGCACCGCAAGGTGCTCATCTGCGACGAGCAGGTCGGCTTCACCGGCGGCGTCGGCATCGCCGAGGAGTGGTGCGGCGACGCGCGCGACGAGACCGAGTGGCGCGACACGCACGTACGGGTGGAGGGCCCTGCGGTGGACGGGCTGTCCGCGTCGTTCGCGCAGAACTGGGCCGAGACCGGGCACCCGCTCATCGAGGAGTGCCGCAGCTTTCCCGAGCAGCCCAGGCCCGGCAGCTCGATCGTCCAGGTCTCCCGCGGCAGCGCCAGCGTCGGCTGGAACGACATGGCGACGGTCTTCCGCGTGATGATCGAGTCGGCGCAGACGCGGCTGCGGATGATGACGGCGTACTTCGTGCCGGACGACTGCTTCCAGCAGCTCCTGCTCGACGCGGTGCAGCGGGGCGTGCAGGTGGACGTCATGCTCCCGGGACCGCACGCCGACAAGCGCGTCTGCCAGCTGGCCAGCGAGTCGCTCTACTCCACGCTGGTGCAGGGCGGCGTGCGGATCTGGGCCTTCCAGCCGTCGATGCTGCACGCCAAGGTGATGACGGTCGACGGGATCGCCAGCGTCATCGGCTCGGCGAACATGAACCGCCGCTCGATGTCGCTGGACGAGGAGGTCGTGCTGACGGTGCTCGACCCGGTGGTCGCGCAGCGGCTCGAGGACGACTTCGACGCCGAGCTGCCCCGTTGCGACCGGATCGAGCCGCGCCGCTGGGAGGACCGCCCGCTGCACCAGAAGGTGCAGGAGAAGGCGACCACCGTCATCCACCGCTTCCTGTAGCAGCCCTCCACCCTTGCGTCCGGCCAGGTGTGGGCGCCAGCCTCGGGATGACCGGACCCCACGTCCGCGGGGTCAGGGGCGCAGCAGCGACCAGGCTCCGGGCTGGACGGTCCAGGTACGGCGGGTGACCTCGTCGCCCAGCTCGCCGTCGGCGTTCACCCCCACCGGCTCGCCGCTGATCGTCACGCTCTTGCCGCGGGTCCACCGGACCTCGGGGTCGGTGAGGTGCGTGCCGGCCTGCAGCGCGGCGGCGTACCGCGCGCGGGCGAAGGGGCCGGTCGCCCGCGAGACGAGCACGTCGAGCAGGCCGTCGTCCGGGCACGCGCCGGGCAGCAGGTGCGTGCCGCCGCCGATGCTCGGCCCGTTGCCGATGCCCACCATCAGGGCGCGCCGGTGGTCGTCCGCCAGCACCTCGCCGTCCACGACGACGCGCAGCCGCCAGCCGGTCGAGCGCAGGCCGGCGAACACCGCTCCCAGCGGGTAGGCGAGCAGGCCCAGCAGCGGCTTCATCCGGCCTGCTGTGGCAGCCGCCTCCGCGCCGACGCCGACGTGGACGGCGTTGACGACGATGCCGCCGGCGTCGTCGGTGAGCAGGTCCATCGGCTGGTGCCGGCCGGTCAGCACGAGCCGGGCCGCGTCAGCGGGGTCCAGCGGCAGGTCCAGCGCGCGGGCCAGGTCGTTGCCCGTCCCGAGCGGCACGAGGGCGATCGGCCGGTCGGCCAGCTCGCCGCGTGCGTGCAGCCGGGAGACGGCCAGGTGCAGCGACCCGTCGCCGCCGGCGACGACCAGGCGGCGGCTGCCGCAGGCGTCCAGCGCGCGGTCCAGCTCCTGCGGCGTGCCGGTCGAGACGACCTCCACAGGGCCGGCGTCGGCCAGGACGGCTCGCGCGGCCTCGATGGCCTCGTCCTCCGTGCTCCCGGCGTGGGCGCTGGCGAGCAGCAGGTGACCGTCGGAGGGAGGGCTCATGTCCGCTAGCCTTCCCCTGTAAGAGCCCCCGGTGCAGTCGCGCCCGGGGCTTGTCCGCTGACAGGAGCGAACCATGCCCGCACTCGTGCTCGTCGGCGGCCAGTGGGGCGACGAGGGCAAGGGCAAGGCCACCGACCAGCTGGGCGGCTCGGTCGACTACGTCGTGAAGTTCAACGGCGGCAACAACGCGGGCCACACCGTCGTCATCGGCGACGACACCTACGCGCTGCACCTGCTGCCCAGCGGCATCCTGTCCCCCGGCTGCACGCCGGTCATCGGCAACGGCGTCGTCGTCGACCTGTCGGTGCTGTTCGAGGAGATCGACGCGCTCGAGGCGCGCGGCGTCTCCTGCGAGAAGCTGGTCCTGTCCGCGGACGCACACCTGATCGCCTCGTACAACCGGACGCTCGACAAGGTCGCCGAGCGCTTCCTCGGCAAGCGCAAGATCGGGACCACCGGGCGCGGCATCGGCCCTACCTACGCCGACAAGATGAACCGCATCGGCATCCGCGTGCAGGACCTGTTCGACGAGGGGATCCTGCGCCAGAAGGTCGAAGCAGCGCTGGACATGAAGAACCACGTGCTCGTGAAGGTCTACAACCGCAAGGCCGTCGAGCCGGAGCTGGTCGTGCAGGAGCTGCTGTCGTACGTCGACCGCGTGCGCCCGATGGTCGCCGACACGAGCCTGCTGCTGAACCAGGCGCTCGACCGCGGCGAGACGGTGCTGCTCGAGGGCGGCCAGGCGACGCTGCTCGACGTCGACCACGGCACCTACCCGTTCGTCACCAGCTCGTCGGCCACTGCCGGCGGGGCGTGCACCGGAAGCGGCATCGGCCCGCGCCGGGTCGACAAGGTGATCGCCGTGGTCAAGGCGTACACGACCCGCGTCGGCGAGGGGCCGTTCCCCACCGAGCTGCTCGACGCGGACGGCGAGGCGCTGCGCGCGAACGGCCACGAGTTCGGCACCACGACCGGCCGGCCTCGTCGCTGCGGCTGGTACGACGCGGTCATCGCCCGCTACGCCGCACGCGTCAACGGGGTCACCGACTTCGTGCTCACCAAGCTCGACGTGCTCACCGGCTGGGAGCGCATCCCGGTCTGCGTGGCGTACGAGGTGGACGGTCAGCGGTTCGACGAGATGCCCATGTCGCAGACGGACTTCCACCACGCCAAGCCGGTCTACCAGTACCTCGACGGGTGGACCGAGGACATCACCGGGGCCCGCACGTTCGACGACCTGCCGAAGACGGCGCAGGCGTACGTGACGGCGCTCGAGCAGATGAGCGGTGCGCCGTTCGCCTCCATCGGCGTCGGCCCCGACCGCGAGCAGACCCTCGAGCTGCGGCCGCTGATCGGATGATCTTCAAGGGGGTCAGCGACGGGCGTCCGTACCCGGACCCCGGCATGACCCTGCGCGAGTGGGCGGCGCTCCCGCCGACCCAGGTGCAGCTCGACCGGCTCATCACCACCAAGCGCACGCTCGACCTCGAGGTGCTGCTCGCCGAGGACTCGACCTTCTACGGCGACATGTTCGCCCACGTCGTCGAGTGGCGCGGCGAGCTCTACCTCGAGGACGGGCTGCACCGCGCGCTGCGGTGCGCGCTGGCGCAGCGCAAGGTCCTGCACGCACGCGTCCTGAGGCTGGAGGGCTGATGGCCCGGATCGAGATCACGCAGGACTTCACGCTGCCGGTGCAGCGCGTCTACGCCTACCTTTCGGAGCACGAGAACCTCGGGCCGCTGCTTGGCGCGCGCATCACGCGGGTGCGCGACGGCGACACCTCGCGCAACGGCGCAGGGTCCGCGCGGCTGGTGAAGGTCGGGCCGCTGCCCGGGGTCGAGGAGACGGTGACGCGGGCGGTGCCCGACGAGCTCGTCGACTACCGCATCACCGGCGGCTCGTCGCCGCTGAGGGAGCACCGCGGCGAGGTGCGCTTCACGGCAACGCCTTCCGGGTCCCGGCTGGTCTGGACGATCCGGTTCGGAGCCGTGCTGCCGCTGCTCGACCGCGTCATCGCGCTGGGGCTGGAGCGCAGCATCCGCAAGGGGCTGGCGCAGGTCGACGCCAAGGCGTAGGCCGGGCCGCTAGCGTCGCTGCCGTGAAGGTCCTGGTGCTCGGATCCGGTGCGCGCGAGCACGCCCTGCTGCTCGCCCTGTCGCGCGACCTGTCGGTGACGGGGATGGTGTGTGCGCCGGGCAACGCCGGCACGGCTCAGCTGGCGGAGTCCTACCCGGTCGCCGTGGACGACCCCGCGGCGGTGGTGGCGCTCGCGCAGGAGGTCGCTGCCGACCTCGTGGTCGTGGGGCCGGAGGTACCGCTGGTGGCCGGGGTCGCCGACGCGCTGCGCGACGCCGGCATCGCCTGCTTCGGGCCCTCTGCCGCCGCGGCGCAGATCGAGGGCAGCAAGAGCTTTGCCAAGCAGGTCATGCGCGACGCGGGCGTGGCCACCGCAGACGCTGCCGTCTTCACCGACGCGGATGCCTGCGCCGCGCACTTGCGGTCGGCCCCGCCGCCGTACGTCGTCAAGGCCGACGGGCTGGCCGCCGGGAAGGGCGTGCACGTGGGCAGCCACGTCGAGGTGGCGATCGCCTTCGCCCGCGACGTGCTGTCCGCGCCCGGCTCGGTCGCCGTCGTCGAGGCGTACCTGGACGGCCCCGAGGTCTCGCTGTTCGCACTGTCTGACGGCAGCACGGTGGTGCCGTTGCTGCCGGCCCAGGACTTCAAGCGGGTCGGTGACGGCGACCAGGGTCCGAACACCGGCGGCATGGGCGCCTACGCCCCGCTGCCGTGGCTGCCGGACGGCACCGTCGCGCAGGTGCAGCGCGAGGTCCTGCAACCGGTGGTGGAGGAGATGGCCCGCCGCGGGACGCCCTTCACAGGACTGCTCTACGCGGGGCTCGCCATGACGTCGAGCGGTCCGCAGGTCATCGAGTTCAACTGCCGCTTCGGCGATCCCGAGACGCAAGTCGTCCTCGCGCTGCTCGAGACGCCGCTCGCGCAGCTGCTGCTCGCCTGCGCCACGGGCCGGCTCGACGAGGCCGGGCCGCTGCAGTGGCGCGAGGGCTCCGCGGTGACCGTCGTCGTGGCGGCGGAGGGCTACCCGGGGGCGCCGGCCGCGGGCGACCCGGTCGAGGTGGGGGCGCTGCCGGAGGGGGTGCAGGTGCTGCACGCCGGCACGCGCCGTGAGGGCGGTGCGGTGGTGGCCAGCGGCGGCCGCGTGCTGTCCGTGACGGCCGCCGGGGACGACCTCCGTCAGGCGCGCGAGCGGGCCTACCGCGGTGTCGACGCGGTGTCGTTGCGCGGCGGCCACTGGCGCACCGACATCGCGCTGGCGGCAGTGGAAGGGCGCATCAGCCTCCCCTGAGCAGCAGGGTGGGAAGGCTCACAAAGCCGTGCAAGGCGGGCATCTTCCCCTAACGTGGATCTTGTTCGCCGCTCCTGCGGCGTCTGCGCGCTGGGTGCGGGTCCGTCCCCGGTCGCCGCTCGTCGGCTGAACGCCACGAGCTCCCTGCCACCAGCGCCCGCACGTCCGGGTCGGTGCACCACGACGGACCCGGAACTGGAGTGACCGAGATGAAGCATGCCCTGACCCCCGCCCGCCTCGCCTCCGTCGCCGGCCTCACCGGCGCGCTGCTTCTGCCCGTGTGCGTCGCGACCGCACCGCTGCACGCCGTGGCCGCCGCGCAGGAGCAGTCCTTCGGCGACCGCGTCGTGGCCGAGGCGGCAAGCCACGACGGCAAGGACTACGAGTACGGCGCCACCGGCCCCGGCTCCTTCGACTGCAGCGGCTACGTCCAGTACGTCTTCGCCCAGCTGGGCAAGCGCCTGCCGCGCACGAGCGGCGACCAGTACGCCGCCTCGCAGAAGGTGGGCAAGGCCGACAAGCGGCCCGGCGACCTGATCGCGATCCACAGCAGCAGCGGCCGGGTCACGCACGTGGCGCTCTACGCCGGCGGCGGCGACATGTGGGTCGCCTCCACCGGTTCGGACCGCGTCCGGCTCCAGGCGATCTACACCGACAGGTACCGCGTCGGCCGCTTCGGCTGACCTGGGAGACTGGCCTCTCCCCGAACCTCTGGAGCACCCGTGATCGAGCGCTACACCCTCCCCGAGATGGGACGGGTCTGGAGCGAGGCCCACAAGTACGAGCTCTGGTGCCAGGTCGAGGTGCTCGTCCTGGAGGCGCACGCGGAGGCCGGCGTCGTGCCGGCCGACACGGTCGAGCCGGTGCGCCGCGCGGCCCCGCCGACGCCCGAGGCGGTGGCCGAGATCGAGGCGGTCACGCAGCACGACGTCATCGCGTTCCTGTCCGCCTGGGCCGACAACACCGAGCCGCGCGAGGCGGCGGCGTACGTCCACTTCGGCATGACGAGCAGCGACCTGCTGGACACGGCGCTCGCGCTCCAGCTAGTCGAGGCGACCGACATCCTGCTGGCCAAGTGCGATGCGCTCGTGGCCGCGCTGCGCGACCTCGGCCTGCAGCACAAGGACACCGTGAAGGTCGGCCGCACGCACGGCATCCATGCCGAGCCGACCACCTGGGGGCACCGCGTCGCCGACCTCGCCTTCGCCATGGCGCGCAGCCGCGACCGCCTCAAGCGAGCCCGCGAGGCTGTCGCCGTCGCGAAGATCAGCGGCGCCGTCGGCACGTACTCCAACATCGATCCCGCTGTGGAGCAGGCGATCGCGAGCAGGCTCGGCCTGACGCCGGCGCCCGCCGCGACGCAGGTCGTCATCCGTGACGGCATCAGCGAGTGGGTCAGCGCGCTGGCCGTCATCGCGACGGTGTGCGAGGCGTTCTCGCTGGAGGTGCGGCACGGCCAGCGCACGGAGGTGCGCGAGCTGTGGGAGCCGTTCGGCAAGGGCCAGAAGGGCTCCTCCGCGATGCCCCACAAGAAGAACCCGATCGCCAGCGAGCGCATTGCCGGGATGGCCCGTGTGGTGCGCGCGCAGGTCGTGCCCGTGATGGAGGGGATCCCGCTCTGGCACGAGCGCGACATCAGCCACAGCTCCACCGAGCGCATCGCGCTGCCGGACGCCTCCATCGCGACGGACTACCTGCTGCACCTCACGACGCGCCTGGTGACCGGCCTCGTGGTCGACGCGGACCGGATGCGCCACAACCTGGAGTCCTCAGGCGGTCTCATCTACACGAGCACCGTGCTGCTGGAGCTCGTCGAGGGCGGGCTGTCGCGCGAGGACGCCTACGCGTTCGTGCAGCGCGCGGCGATGAGGACGTGGGAGACCGGCACCCCGTTCCGCGAGACGCTGACGGCTGAGGCCTCCGCCGCAGGGCAGCAGCTGGACGAGCGGCGGCTGGACGAGGTGTGCCGGCCGGAGCGCTACCTCGAGAGGCTGAAGCCGGTGTTCGACCGGCTGGCCGTCCTGTCATGACGTTGCCGCTCAGGCTCGTCGCGAAGGGCAAGGTCCGCGAGCTGTACGAGGTGGACGACCAGCACCTGCTGCTGGTGGCCAGCGACCGCCTGTCCGCGTACGACGTCGTCCTCCCGACGGGCGTCCCCGACAAGGGGGCGGTGCTCACGGGGCTCAGCGTCTGGTGGTTCGCGCAGCTCGCGGACCTGGTGCCGAACCACCTGGTGACCGCGCGCACGAGCGAGTTCCCCGACGTGCTGCAGCCGTACGCCGAGCAGCTGCGTGGCCGCTCGATGCTGTGCCGGCGCCTGGAGATGGTGCCGGTGGAGTGTGTGGCCCGCGGCTACCTCACCGGCAGCGGGCTGAAGGAGTACGTCGCCTCGGGGACGGTCTGCGAGCAGCCGCTGCCGCCGGGGCTGGAGGACGGCTCGAAGCTTCCCGAGCCGGTGTTCACGCCGGCCACCAAGGCCGCCGTGGGCGACCACGACGAGAACGTGTCGTACGACGCCGTCGTGGAGCAGGTCGGCGCAGAGCTGGCCGCAGAGCTGCGACGCGTGACCCTTGCGGTCTACGCCCGCGGAGCCTCGCTCGCCGCCGAGCGCGGCATCCTGCTCGCCGACACCAAGCTCGAGCTCGGCCACGACCGGGCGGGCGTGCTGACTCTCGGCGACGAGGTGCTCACGCCGGACAGCAGCCGCTTCTGGCCCGCCGACGTGTGGCAGCCCGGCCGCGCGCAGCCCAGCTACGACAAGCAGTTCGTGCGCGACTGGCTGGACGCCAGCGGCTGGGACCGCACCGCGCCAGGCCCCGAGCTGCCGGACGACGTGCTCGAGCGCACGCGGGAGAAGTACGTCGAGGCCTACGAGCGGCTCACCGGCAGCAGCTTCGACTCCTGGCTGCGCGGGACATGAGCACGTGGGAGGCCCTCGGCGGGCGGCGCCTTCTGCTGGCGCTGCTGCCGTTCCTGCTCGTGGCGATCCCCACGACGCAGGCCTCCCCGGTGCTCGACCCGGCCCTGCGCGTGCCCGCGCAGGCGCCCTCCCCGTCCCCACCCGCGCCGGCCGCCGCCGCAGCGCCT
>JAOPWK010000232.1 GCA_025965735.1 Frankiales bacterium | reverse complement strand
CCGCGCACGCTCAGCGGGCGTGCCACAACTGCATGATCGCGGCAGAGGTTCGGTCAGGTGACGCTGCTGTACGAGACGACGCCGCGGCGGACGGCCTCGATGGCCTTGCGGGTCGTCTTGCGGAGCTCGGCGCCACGCGGCGACAGGTCCTCGGCTACAAGCGCGATCTGCCCCAGCAGGTCGACGATCTGCTTGCACCAGCGCACGAAGTCGCCCGCGGTCATGTCCGGGTCGTCCTGCAGCACCTGCTCCAGGGTCGCTCCCCCGGCCCAGCGCCACGTCGCCCAGGCGAAGCCGTTGTCCGGCTGCCGCAGGAACTGCACGCCTGCCTCGGACTCGACGTCGGCGAGCGTCTTCCAGAGCCGGTCCATCTCCTTCAGCGCGCCTTGCACGGGACCGGACGGCACCAGCGGGTTCGACTCGTCGGCGCGGCGGGCGCTGTAGACGAGGGTCGAGACGACCGCGGCCAGCTCGGAGGGAGACAGCTCGTCCCAGAGGCCCTGCCGCAGGCTCTCGACGGCCAGCAGGTCCGACTCGCTGTAGACCCGCGACAGCGAGGTCCCCGCCGGCGCGACCTGCTCGCCCTGCAGGTAGCCGAGCTCGTCCAGCACCGCGCAGACGCGGTCGAAGGTGCGGGCGATCGAGGACGTCTTGCCGGACACGCGGCGCTCGAGCTTGTCGGTCTCCTCGCGCAGCCGGTGCCAGCGCTCGGCCCAGCGCATGTGCGCCTCGCGGTCGTCGCAGCCGTGCACCGGGTGCCGCCGCAGCTCCGCGCGCAGGGCGTTCAGCTTCTCGTCGTCAGCGGCCGAGGAGCGGCGCCGGCCCCGCTCAGCAGCAGGCAGGTCGAGCGCACGCAGCGTCGAGGCCATGTCCCGGCGGGCCTGCGGTGAGCGGGCGTTGAAGCCCTTCGGCACCTTGACCCGGTCCAGCGGCTCGACCGCCTGCGAGAAGTCGGCCGAGGACAGCCGCCCGGCCCAGCGGTCCTCGGTGACCACCATGGGGTGGGCGTCGCCGTTGCTGCCCACACCCGGGTCGAGCACGACCGCCAGCCCGCTGCGGCGGCCGGTCGGCACCCGGATCACGTCACCCGGCTTGAGCTGCTCCAGCGAGGCGGCCGCGGCGGCGCGGCGCTGGGAGGCGCCGCTGCGGGCCATGTCGTTCTCGCGCTGCTTCAGCTCTGCCCGGAGCCGGGCGTACTCGGTCGCGTCGCCCAGATGGCAGATCATCGCCTCGCGGTAGCCCTCGAGGCCCTCGAGGTTGCGGGTGATCTGCCGGGCCAGCCCGACGACGGAGGCGTCCGCCTGGAACTGCGCGAAGGAGCTCTCCAGCAGGGTGCGCGCCTGGTCCCTGCCGAGCGAGCCGACCAGGTTCACCGCCATGTTGTACGAAGGCCGGAACGACGAGCGGAGCGGGTAGGTGCGGGTCGAGGCGAGGCCGGCCACCTGCCGCGGGTCCATGCCCGGCTGCCACAGGACGACCGCGTGCCCCTCGACGTCGATGCCGCGGCGGCCGGCCCGGCCGGTGAGCTGGGTGTACTCCCCCGGCGTCACGTCGGCGTGCGTCTCGCCGTTCCACTTGACCAGCTTCTCGAGCACCACGGAGCGGGCCGGCATGTTGATGCCGAGCGCGAGCGTCTCGGTCGCGAAGACCGCTTTCACCAGTCCGGTCGTGAACAGCTCCTCGACGACCTCCTTGAAGGTCGGCAGCATGCCGGCGTGGTGCGCCGCGATCCCGCGCTGCAACCCCTCCAGGAAGTCCCAGTAGCCCAGCACCCGCAGGTCCTCGCGCGGGATGCTGGCGGTCTTGCGCTCGACGATGACGCGGACCCGATCGGCCTCCTCGGCGGTGTTCAGGCGCAGGCCCGAGCGCAGGCACTGCTCGACCGCGGCGGCGCAGCCGGCCCGGCTGAAGATGAAGGTGATGGCGGGCAGCAGCCCCTGGCTGTCCAACCGGGCGAGGACGTCAGGGCGGCTGATGACCGGGCGGCGCTGCTGCGGTCGGGAGCCGCGCCCGCCGCGCGCCGGCAGCCGTCCCTCGTCGCGGGCCATCCGCTCGAGCTGCGGGTTGACCTCCTTGCCCTCGAACAGGTCGTAGAGGCGGCTGCCGACCAGGACGTGCTGCCACAGCGGCACCGGCCGGTGCTCCTCGACGACGATCTCGGTGTCGCCGCGGACGGTGCCCAGCCACTCGCCGAACTCCTCGGCGTTGCTGACCGTCGCCGACAACGAGGTGACCTGGACCCCCTCCGGGAGGTGGATGATCACCTCCTCCCAGACGGCCCCGCGCTCGCGGTCTGCCAGGTAGTGCACCTCGTCCATCACGACGTGCGCCAGGCCGCGCAGCCGGTCACCTGCTGAGCCCGCGAGCGCGTCGGCGTACAGCATGTTGCGCAGGACCTCGGTGGTCATGACGACGACGTCGGCATCGCCGTTGACGACGTTGTCACCGGTGAGCAGCCCGACCTTGTCCGCGCCGTACCGGGCGGTCAGGTCGTTGAACTTCTGGTTCGACAGCGCCTTGATCGGCGTCGTGTAGAAGCATTTCTGACCCGACCGCAGCGCCAGGTGGACCGCGAACTCGCCCACGACCGTCTTGCCGGCGCCGGTGGGCGCGGCGACCAGCACCCCGCGACCGGCTTCGAGCGCGGCGCACGCGGTCCGCTGGAAGGCGTCGAGGCCGAAGGGGTAACCGACCTCGAACTCGGCCAGTGCGGCCCCGGTCTGGTTCTGGCGGAAGGCCGCGTAGCGCTCGGCGGGCGTGGAGCTCACCTCAGAAGGCTACGCCGCAGGGGCTGGATGGGACGCGCTCAGAGCGGCGACGGGCGGTCGTCGACGAAGGAGGTCTCGTCGTCCCCCAGCCGCTCGAGGTCCTGCGCGCCCGGCTCCACCGCGCGCCGGCGGCGGATGGCCCGCTCGCGCAGGCGCGAGATGATGATGCAGCCCTCGTACTGCGCGTAGAGGGGCAGGGCCATCGCCATGAAGGTGAAGGGGTCCTGCGAAGGCGTCAGCACGGCGGAGGCGACCGCGATGCCGACGACCATCCCGCGCCGCCAGGAGCGCATCCTCGAGGACGGGAACACCCCGACGAAGCTCAGGAACAGCACGATCACCGGGAACAGGAAGGCGATCCCGAACGCCAGCAGCGTCAGCGTGACGAACGACAGGTAGCTCTGGATCGACGGGAGGTTGGTGATCCCGTCGCCGCCGACGGTGAGCAGGAACTCCAGGCCGCGGGAGATGGTGAAGTACGCGAAGACGGTGCCGGTGGCGAACAGCACCAGGGAGGCGCCCAGGAAAGCCGCGGCGTACTTCTTCTCCTTGCGGTGCAGCGCGGGGGTGATGAACGCGCCGAGCTGGTAGAGCCAGACCGGCGAGGACGCGATGACCGCCACGATGAACGAGACGCGCAGCGAGACCGCGAGCTCCTCGAACGGGTTGAAGGAGTACAGCCCGCACTCGTCGCCGCCGTTGCGCGCGGCCTCCTGCGCCACGTCGGTCTGGCAGTACGGGCGCTTGATGAGGTCGAACAGCTGCTCGCGCAGGAGGAACGCCACGACGGCGCAGACGAACAGCGCCAGCAGCGAGATGCCCAGCCGGTTGCGTAGCTCGCGCAGGTGCTCGACCAGGGCCATCCGGCCGTCGGCCGGTCGTGCGACCTTCCGGCTCTTGGGAGCGACGGCCACCTAGGGCTGGCGCGGCTGCGTGGGGTCGACGGGGGGCAGCGGCTCCTGCCGGGCCGTCACCGTGGTGTCGGTGACGGTGGTGTCGCTGTCGTCGCGCAGGCCCTTGGTCTCCGCCTTGAAGATGCGCAGCGAGCGGCCGAGCGAGCGCGAGGCGTCGGGCAGCCGCTTGGCGCCGAACAGGACCATGATGACGAGCACGACCAGGACCAGCTCCCAGCCTCCGGGCAACGACACGGTGGTGCTCCTCTGCGCATGGACGACGGGTCGAGCGTACGCCGGGAGGCGCGACCTGGCGCTGCTACGCGCGTGCCGCGGCCTCGCGCAGGACCTTGGCCGGGACGGGGGTGCCGCAGGTCGGGCAGGGCTTGACCTCGAGGGGGCCGCCGACGCGTGCGTCGACCACGGCCTGCTGGACCTGCGCGGCGGTCTCGCCGGCCTCGGCGACCTGGCGGCCGAGGACCTTCACCCGGCGCCACAGGGTCAGCAGCGCGAGCCCGAGGGCGACCAGGGCGACGAGCAGGAGGAGGCAGAGCAGCAGCCAGAACACCTGGCGCAGCGTAGAGGACAGCTCTCTGCTCAGGTGCGGACGGAGGCGCCGGCAGCGGCGGCGAGCAGGTCCGTGGAGCCCAGGTGCAGCGCGAAGTCGAGCAGGTCGTCGTAGGACAGCCGCGGGCCCTCCTTGGGCTCGAGGGCCTCGTTCGGGACGTCCCACACGTGCGCCGGCACACCGCCGGAGACCAGCAGCGAGACGACGTGGTCGTCGGCCGGCTTGCGCACCTCGTCCAGGCAGCCGGGGCAGGAGAACGCGTAGTACGACAGCGGCGCGTGGCTGCACACCATGAGGGACACGTCGGCGGGCGTCAGCTCGACCTCGCCGCAGCTGGGGCAGGACGCCTTGATGGTGGTCATGGCCCGGATCTCCCTCGTCGTCGTCGCGGTGTGCGACACAGACGGCTTCGGCAGGAGCGTGCGGATGCTTGACCCCGTTCGCGTGTGATCACTCAGAGTGATGACGTGCGGGGCCGTCCGGCTCAGTCGACGTACGCCGCGAGGGCCCGCGCCGCGTCGGCACGGACCGCCTCGGCCAGGTCGCCCGGCGCGAGCACCCGTCCCTGGTCGCCCAGCCGGAGAGCCAGCCGGCGCAGCCAGCCGGTGTCGCGGGCCCGCAGCCGGACCGTCAGGCTCCCGTCGGCGTTCTCGCTGACGGACTCGCACGGGTGGTAGTCCGCCACCCAGGCGGCGCCGGGCCGCAGGGCCAGCGTCACGAGCAGGTCGTCGGGGCCGGGGCGGAACAGCCCCTGCGACAGGTCCCGCGGAGCGGCGTCGTGCGGCGGCTCGGCAGGCGCGTCGAGCAGCTGGACGTCGGCGACGCGGTCCAGGCGGAACAGCCGCACGCCCTCGACCCGGCGGCACCACGCCTCCAGGTAGCTGCGCCCCTCGACCAGCAGCAGCCGCATCGGGTCGACGTCGCGCTCGGTCGTCTCGTCGCGGCCGGGGACGTAGTAGGACAGGTGCAGCCGGCGGTGCTGCTCCAGCGCGCTCTGCACGACGGGCAGGACGCGCTCCTCCCCCTCCACCGAGATCTCGACGCGGGTGGCCGGCGCCCCGGCGGTGCCGGCGGCCTGCTCGACCTTCGCCAGCGCCCGGTCGACGGCGTCCCGCTCGTCCAGGCCGGGCGTCTCGGCCAGCGCGCGCAGGGCGACGATCAGCGCGAGCGCCTCGTCCACCGCGAGGCGCAGCGGCCGGGTCACGCCCGCGGGTTCGATGAGGGTGACGGTGTCGCCCTCGAACTCGACGTCGATGAGGTCGCCCGGCCCGTGGCCGGGCAGCCCGCAGACCCACAGCAGGTTGAGGTCCTTGCGCAGGCGCTCCTCGCTGATGCCGAAGTCCTTGGCCACCTCGGCCAGCCGCACGCCCGGACGGGCGAGCAGGTACGGCACCAGGGCCAGCAGTCGGGGCAGCTGCCCCACGGCGCCGCTCATGAGGCCAGCCCTCGCAGTCGGCGTACGACGGCCTCGCGCGCCGCGGGCGGCGACAGCACCACGGCGTCCGCGCCGAAACCGGTCACCCGGTCTGCCAACCGCTCGGGGTCGGAGAAGCCGATGTCGACGACCGTCCAGCCGTCGCGGTCCTGGTCGTCGGCGATGGCCGTCGCCTCGCGGCGCAGCTCCCAGCCTGCCCCCGGCCGCAGCGACACCCGCGCGGTCTCCCGCGGCTCCTCGGTCGCCATCCGGCCGGCCATCGCGCTCAGGTCGACGCCCTCGGGCGGCACCACCGCGCCCGGCTCCCCCACCGCCTGCACGGTGCCGACGATCCGCGAGAGCCGGAACACGCGCTCGGCCCCGCGGTCGGTGTCGTGGCCGACGAGGTACCAGCGACCCCGCCACGACACGACGCCCCACGGCTCGACGCTGCGCCGCTGCGGGGCGGCCACGCCGCTTGCCCGGTAGTCGAAGACGACGGCGCGGCCGTCCTGCACGGCGCGCAGAGCGCTCTCGAAGGCGGGCTCGGACGCGCCGACCCGCGGCTCCAGCGCAGCGGGAGCGCGGACGGACTCCACGCCCGCGGCACGCAGCTTCAGCAGCGCCGTCCCGGTGGCGCCGGCCAGCGGAGCGGACTGCCACAGCCGGGCGGCCAGGCCGAGCGCGGCGGCCTCGTCGGGCTCCAGCGCAATGGGCGGCAGCTCGTAGTCGCGTCGGGCGATCCGGTAGCCGGGCTCGTCGTCGTGCGCGTGGCTGTTGGTGCCGGTCTCGAGCGGGACCCCCAGCTCGCGCAGCTCTTCCTTGTCCCGCTCGAACATCCGGCGGAAGGAGTCCTCGGTGTCCTGCTCGTAGCCGGGGATCGCCGCGCGTATCTCCTGCACGGACAGGAAGCGGCGGGTGTGGAGCAGGCAGATGACCAGGTTGAGCAGCCGCTCGGTCTTCTTCGCCGACATCCGCGCGACGTTAGCCTGCGCGGATGATCCGTTGGCGGCGCGGCACGGTCGCCGCGCTGGGCCGTTCCTGGTCCGGCAGCCAGGAGCTGGACGTCGTCGTCGACGGCGAGACGGTGCGTGCGCTGGCCCATCCGCCGCTGGTCGGGCAGCCGCTCGTCGGGGACGCCGTGCTGCTCAACGTGGGCGCCTTGGACCTCGGTCTGGGGACCGGCGGCTACGCGCTGGTGGTCGCCCTGCCGGACCGGCTGCCGCCGGACGCCGAGGGGCCGGGGCACCTGGTCAAGGCGCGCTACACGCCGCTGCAGGCCGTGGTGCTGGGCGCGGACGAGCAGGACTCCCCCAGCCACGCCCTGCTCGCGGCAGCGGAGCCGCTGCCCGGCACGCCGGTGGTCGTCGCCGACCTGCACAGCTCGCTGCCGGCGGTGCTGGCCGGCGTGCTGGCCGCCCGGCCGGCGACGCGCGTCTCGTACGTCATGACCGACGGCGGGGCGTTGCCGCTCTGGTTCAGCCGGACGGTGAGCCTGCTGCGGGAGCGGCTGGTCGGCACGGTCACCGTCGGGCAGGCGTTCGGCGGCGACCTGGAGGCGGTCAGCCTGCACAGCGGCCTGCTGGCGGCAGTGCGCGTGCAGGACGCCGAGGTCGTGGTCGTCACGCAGGGACCGGGCAACCTCGGGACGGGCACCTCCTGGGGCTTCTCCGGGGTGGCCGCCGGCGAGGCCGTCAACGCCGCCGCGGCCGTCGGTGGACGACCCGTTGCGGTGCTGCGCATGTCGGAGGCCGATCCCCGGCCGCGGCACCGCGGGGTGAGCCACCACAGCATGACGGCGTACGGGCGCGTCGCCCTGGCACCCGCGGACGTCGTGGTGCCCGCCTCCCGGGCGGGCGCAGTGGACGCTGCGGCCTTCGCCCGGCACCGGCTCGTGGAGGTCGAGGACGCGGACCTGCGCGCGGTGCTGGAGCCGTGGTCCCGACTGCTGTCCTCCATGGGGCGCGGCCTGGCGGACGACCCGGTGGCGTTCGTCGCCGCCGCTGCCGCAGGCCGCCATGCCGCGGGGCTGCTGCCGTGAGCGACCGCCCGCGCCTGGCCCGGCAGTTCGCCGGCCGGCTGTCGCTGGCGATGATCGGCTCGAACGTCCTCGGAGCGCTGGTCGTGTTCGTCTACCTGGTCTTCGTCGTCCCCGACCGGGCCACGGACTCGGCCCGCCTCACCGCCGTCAACGTCACGGTGGCCGGTGGCTACCTGCTGCTCGCGCTGGTGGTCGGGACGATCGGCAGCGTCCTGCTGCAGCGCCGGCTGCTGCGGTGGCTGCGCTCCTCGCACGTGGTCGACGAGGCCGACCGCCGCACGACGCTGCGCCTGCCCGCCCGGCTCGTGCGGCTGTACGGCGTGCTGTGGGCCGTCGCCGTCGTCGTCTTCAGCGCCATCAACCTCCCGGTCTCGGTCCCCGGTGGCGTCGACACCGCCGTGACCATCGCCGCGGGCGGTGCCACCACCTGCGCGCTCTGCTACCTGCTGGCCGAACGGATCGTCCGGCCGCTGCTCGCCGAGGCCATGACCGGCAGCCAGGCCGCTCCCCCCGTCGTGCTCGGCGTCCGCCGGCGGCTGCTGCTGTCCTGGGCCCTCGGCACCGGCATCCCCTTCGCGGGCGTCGCCCTCGCGGTGCTGCCCGACGACCGCGCGGAGCCGGCCGGGCCGCTGCCAGTGCTCTTCCTCGTGGGCGTCGGGCTCCTCGTCGGGCTGGTCGCGGTCGACATCGCCGCGCGGTCGGTGAGCGAACCGGTCGGCGCGATGGCGCGTGCGCTGCGCCAGGTCGGCAGCGGGCGCCTGGACATCGGCGTCGCGGTGGACGACGTCAGCGAGGTCGGCCAGCTGCAGTCCGGGTTCAACGCCATGGTGGAGGGGCTGCGCGAGCGGGCCCGCCTGCAGGACCTGTTCGGCCGCCAGGTCGGCACCGACGTCGCCCGCCTCGCGCTCGAGCGCGGTGTGCACCTGGGCGGCGAGCGGCGCGACGCGGCCGTCCTCTACGTCGACGTGGTCGGCTCCACCTCCCTCGCGGTGGACCACCCGCCGGAGGAGGTCGTGCGCCGGCTCAACGAGTTCTTCGCGGTCGTGGTCGCCGCGGTCAGCGACCGCGGCGGCTGGGTGAACAAGTTCGAGGGCGACGCCGCCCTGTGCGTGTTCGGCGTCCCGGTGGAGCACGAGGACGCCGGCGGCTGCGCCCTGGCCGCGGCGCGGGCGCTGGCGAAGGGGCTCGGGACGCTGGACCTGCAGGCCGCGATCGGCGTCTGCGCCGGGCCGGTGGTCGCGGGCAACGTCGGCACCGAGAGCCGCTTCGAGTACACCGTCATCGGCGACCCGGTGAACACCGCGGCGCGGCTGGCCGAGCTCGCCAAGGGCGTGCCCGGACGCGTGCTCGCCGACGGCGCCGTGGTGGCCGCCGCCGGCGAGGAGGGACGCGAGTGGGAGCTGGGCGAGGAGGTCGTGCTGCGCGGGCGGGCGACACCCACCCGGCTGGCGTCCCCGAGGGGCTAGCGGCTGATCCCTATCGGACGGCCAGCAGGTCGACGACGAAGACCAGCGTCTCGCCGCCCTTGATGGCGCCACCGGCACCGCGCGCGCCGTAGCCGAGCTCCGGCGGGATCGTCAGCCGGCGACGGCCGCCGACCTTCATGCCGGCCACGCCCTGGTCCCACCCCTGGATGACCTGGCCCTGGCCGAGGCCGAAGCTGAACGGCTGGCCGCGGTCCCAGGAGGCGTCGAACTGCTTCTTGTCCGACCACGCGACACCGACGTACTGCATGGTGCAGGTCGTGCCGGAGGTGGCCTCCGGGCCGTCGCCCACGCTGAGGTCCTCGATGAGGAGCTCGGTCGGGGGCGGGCCGTCGGGGATCTGGACGTCGGGCTTCTCAGTCATGCGCCGAGCGTTTCACATGCTCGCGATGAGCTTCTCGACCCGGTCGTCGACGGCACGGAAGGGGTCCTTGCACAGGACCGTGCGCTGCGCCTGGTCGTTCAGCTTGAGGTGCACCCAGTCGACGGTGAAGTCCCGCCGCTTCTCCTGGGCGCTCTTGATGAACTCCCCGCGCAGCCGCGCGCGGGTCGTCTGCGGCGGCAGCGTCTTGGCCTCGAACACCTGCAGGTCGGTCGTGGCGCGCTCGACGGCGCCGCTCCTCTCGAGCAGGTAGTAGAGGCCGCGTCGGCGGTTCACGTCGTGGTAGGCCAGGTCGAGCTGGGCGATGCGCGGGCTGGACAGCGGCAGGTCGTGCTTGAGGCGGTAGCGCTCGATGATCTGCAGCTTGGTCACCCAGTCGATCTCGCGGTCGACCAGGGACAGGTCGCCGGTCTCCACCGCCGTGAGGGTGCGGCCCCACAGGTCGAGCACGCGCATCACGGTCGCATCGCCGCCGCGCCGAGCGATGAAGTCGGTGGCCTTGGAGTGGTACTCCCGCTGGATCTCCAGCGCGCTGGCCTCGCGGCCGTTCGCGAGCTTGACCTTGCGCCGGCCGGTGATGTCGTGGCTGATCTCGCGGATGGCCCGGATCGGGTTCTCCAGGGTGAGGTCGCGCATCACGACGCCGGCCTCGATCATCCGCAGCACCAGGTCGGTCGCACCGATCTTGAGCAGCGTCGTGCACTCGTTCATGTTGCTGTCGCCGACGATGACGTGCAGCCGGCGGAACCGCTCGGCGTCGGCGTGCGGCTCGTCGCGGGTGTTGATGATCGGCCGGCTGCGGGTCGTCGCGCTGGAGACGCCCTCCCAGATGTGCTCGGCCCGCTGGCTGACGCAGTAGACGGCGCCGCGCGGGGTCTGCAGCACCTTGCCGGCGCCGACCACGATCTGCCGGCTGACCAGGAACGGGATGAGCACGTCGGCCAGCCGGCTGAACTCGCCCTGCCGCCCCACCAGGAAGTTCTCGTGGCAGCCGTAGGAGTTGCCGGCGCTGTCGGTGTTGTTCTTGAACAGGTAGATGTCGCCGGCGATGCCCTCCTCGCGCAGGCGCCGCTCGGCGTCCATGAGCAGCCCCTCGAGGATCCGCTCGCCGGCCTTGTCGTGGGTGACCAGGTCGACCGCGTCGTCGCACTCGGGGGTGGCGTACTCCGGGTGCGAGCCGACATCGAGGTAGAGCCGCGCGCCGTTGCGCAGGAAGACGTTGCTGCTGCGGCCCCAGCTCACGACGCGGCGGAAGAGGTACCGCGCGACCTCGTCGGGCGAGAGCCGGCGCTGGCCGCGAAACGTGCACGTGACGCCGTACTCGTTCTCGATCCCGAAGATGCGACGCTCCACAGGTGGCAGCCTCGCACGGAACAGTGTCCAGCCCTGCAGGGTGAGTGCGGCAAGCCCAGCCCTGTCTGCTGGCACGGTCTTCGGCGGCGGGCCGAGTCCATCAGTGGCTTGAGAGCCGCGGACCCGGCCCACTGGCGATCCTGGCGAGGTGCGAGCACTTGCGGCCCACGCGCAGCGGCCAGAACGGGCGTTGCGGCCTGGTGCAGATGACGCTGCCGCCCCTCGGCGTCAGGCTGTGACGAGACGCCGGGCTGACGGCAGCCGCCGCGTCCGCCGGCCTGCGGCGAACGCGGCGGGTCGCGTCGGTGGTCTGGCGTCAGGCGGTTCGGCGGCGCAGGACGAGCGCAGCACCGCCCGCGGCGAGCGCGAGCAGCGAGACGACCAGGGCCGTGATGCTCAGCCCGTCCGACGTGGTCGCGTCCTCGGCCGCCGCTGGCTCGGCGTCGACCGTCGTCTGCGGCGTCGTGCCGTGGCTGCCGTCCTTGTCGGGCGCCGCGAGCTCCAGGACGGGCGCGGGCTTCTCCGGCTCCTGCGCGCCCTCGACGGGCTCCTCGATCCACCGCACGGTGTCGCCGTCGGCGTAGGTCTGCAGCGCCGGGAACACGAGCTTCTCGGTCTCGGGCAGCGGGCCGGCGCTGACCTCGAACTCGTCGAACTCCGTGGCGCCGATGCCGGGACCGGTGGCCGTCCAGATCACGCGCGAGACGACCTCGCTGATCTCGCGGCCGTGCAGGTCGAGCGGCTCGGCCAGTTGGGTGCTGACCAGCTCGTAGGTCCAGCCGTCCTTCGGCTTGACGCGGACCGAGGCGATCGGCGTGTCCTCCGGGAAGCCGATCTCGAGCTTGGTGGTGGCCGACGGCTTCTCGTTCGGGACGCGGAAGGTCAGCTTGGTGTAGCCGCCCTGCGTGGCGCCGGGCGCCGAGACGGTGACGTGCGCCGACGCGATCCCGGTGAGCGGGACGACAAGGGCGACGGCCGCGGCGGCGGCGACGGTGGACAGGCGACGGGCGGGCAGCACGAGGGTCTCCTTGTGGGTCATCGGATGGTGATCTTCTGGTGGACGGTGTCGGACTGGATGTCGCTGCTGCGGATGACGACCTCGAGGTCCCATTCGCCGGCGTAGGGGACGATGAGCTTCTGCGTGGCTTCGTAGTGGCCGAGGCTGATGTGCTCGATCTGCACCGGGACGGACTGGTCGTCCCGGGTGATTCGGCCGTTGACCTCCGGGACGTCGATCGCCTTGCCGCCCGTGGTGGTCAGGTAGATGTGCAGGGTGTTGGGGCCGACGCGGGCGCTGTCCAGGTCGAGTTGGACGGACAGGTCGTCGTCGGCCTCGATGACGACCGAGAACGGCTTCGCGTAGGCGGTGGCGGCGGGCGGGGTGTCGACGAGGACGGTCGTGACGAGCACGACGAGGGCGGCCACGACCGCCTCGGCCAGCGTGCTGCGCCGCAGCGTCCGGCGAACGCGCGCCGGCGGCTCGGCGGGCGGC
>JAOPWK010000221.1 GCA_025965735.1 Frankiales bacterium | reverse complement strand
GAGGCGTTCATGCCGTGCTCGGCGGCGCTGACGAAGTAGGCGTCGACGGCCTTGGTGTGGGCCGGGTCGGGCTCGCCCTTCCAGCGGATCATGAAGCGCTCGACGATGGTCTTGGCCTTGTCGACCTCGCTCTGCGGGACAATCGGCTTGCCGAGGCCGCGGGCGGACTGCGCGACGACCGCCATCGTCATGACCGAGGTGCGTGCGAGGTCGTCGCGGATCTGGTCGACGTCGATGTCGAGCATCTGCTGCAGGCCCCAGGCCGGCGCGAGCATCGCGATCGCGGACTGCACGTCGACGCGGATGTCACCGGAGTGCACCGGCAGCGGGAACGGCTCGGCCGGCGGGAGACCGGGGTTGAACTTCCCGTCGACCAGCAGGCCCCAGACGTTGCCGAAGCTGGTCGTGCCGACCAGCTCCTCGATGTCCACGCCGCGGTACCGGAGCGCGCTGCCCTCCTTGTCGGGCTCGGCGATCTCGGACTCGAAGGCGACGACGCCCTCGAGGCCGGGCTTGAACAGCGTCTCGTCGGCCATGGGAGCGGCTCCTCGTCTAGGACGTGGTCGTTCGGTCGTGACCATCCTGCCGGATCCGCGCATGGGCGCCGAGCGCACCCTCGCCGTCTAGCGTTGCCGCGGTGACGAGCGAGCGCCCGGTGGCGGACCTGCGCCGCGAGTACGCGCTCGCCGGGCTGGCGGAGAGCGACCTCGCGCCGACCTGGCTGGAGCAGTTCGACCGCTGGTTCGGCGAGGCCGCGGGGCTGCCCGAGCCGAACGCCGTCGTCCTGGCGACCGCGACCCCCGACGGCGTGCCCAGCGCCCGGACCGTGCTGCTCAAGGGGTACGACGCGCGCGGGCTGGTGGTCTTCACCAACCTCACCTCCCGCAAGGCGCGTGAGGCGCTGGCCAACCCGCGCGCGACGCTGCTGTTCCCCTGGGTCGAGCTCGAGCGGCAGGTCGTCGTCGAGGGCACGGTCGAGCAGGTCGAGCGGGCCGAGACCGAGGCGTACTTCCGCAGCCGGCCGCGCGGTTCGCAGGTCGGCGCGTGGGCGTCGCGGCAGTCGAGCGTGCTGCCGGGGCGCGAGGCGCTGGAGCAGCGGCAGGCCGCGCTGGAGGAGCGCTTCGCCGGGCAGGACGTCCCGGTGCCGGCCTTCTGGGGCGGGCTCCGCGTGGTCCCGACGGCGGTCGAGCTCTGGCAGGGCCGGCCGAGCCGGCTGCACGACCGGCTGCGCTACCGCCTCGTCGAGGGGGACTGGCGCGTGGAGCGGCTCGCTCCGTGACGCGTCCGACCGCGGAGTCCCGCGCGGGGCTCATCGCCCGGCTGCGCGGCGCCACCCTCGACCTGACCCCGGTGCGGGTGTCGATGCCGTACCGCCGGCTGCTGCTGGGCGAGGCCGTCTCCGTCCTCGGCACGCAGGTGACGATCGTCGCGGTGCCGCTGCAGGTCTACGCGCAGACCCGGTCCTCGGCCGCCGTCGGCCTCGTCGGCCTGTCCGGGCTGGTGCCGCTCATCGTCTTCGGGCTGTACGGCGGCGCCATCGCCGACGCCGTCGACCGCCGCAAGCTGGTGCTGCTCACGACCTCGACGCAGCTGCTGCTCTCGCTGGTGCTGGTCGCACAGGCGGTGCTCGACGTCGGCTCGACGCTGCTGCTGTACGGGATCGTGGCGGTGCAGGCGGGCAGCTTCGCGATCGACTCACCGGCCCGGCAGGCGTTCGTGCCGCGGCTGCTGCCCAAGGAGCTGCTGCCAGCGGCGAACGCCCTGAAGCAGGTGGAGTTCAACCTCGGTGTGACGGTCGGCCCGCTGCTCGCCGGCGTGCTGGTCGCGCGCTACGGCTACGAGGCGGCGTACAGCCTGGACGTCCTGACGTTCCTCGTCGCGCTGGTAGCGGTGCGCGGGCTGCCGTCCATGCCGCCGGCCGGTGGCGGTCGGCGCGCCGGGACGGCCAGCGTGCTGGAGGGGCTGGCGTTCCTGCGCAGCCGGCAGGTGCTGCTCATGACGTTCGTGGTCGACCTCGTGGCGATGGTCTTCGCCATGCCGCGGGCGCTGTTCCCCGCGCTGGCCGACGAGGTGTTCGGCGGCGGTGAGCAGACCGCCGGGCTGCTCTACTCCTCGATCGCCGTGGGTGCTCTGCTCGGCGCGCTGTTCTCCGGCTGGTTCGGGCGCATCCACCGGCACGGCGTCGCGGTGCTCGCGGCGATCGTGGCGTGGGGCGTCTCGGTGACGCTGTTCGGCCTGACCGACGTGCTGTGGGTGGCCGTGCTGTGCCTGGCCGCCGCCGGGCTGAGCGACATGGTGTCGGCCGTGTTCCGCACCGCGATCCTGCAGGCGGCGGCGCCGGACGAGATGCGCGGCCGGCTCGGCGGCGTCTTCATCGTCGTCGTCGCTGGAGGGCCGCGCCTCGGCGACGCCCGCGCCGGCGGTGGCGCCGAGCTGCTCGGGCTGCAGGGCTCGTCGGTGGCCGGCGGGCTCACGGTGGTCGGGGTCACGCTGGCGATCGCCGCGGGCGCGAAGGGCTTCCGGTCCTACGACGCGCGCGAGCCTCAGGACGGGCAGGCCGAGGACAGCAGCGTGCCGAGGAACGCCGGGTCGTAGCCCAGCGTCGTCTCGGCCTCGGCGCCGTCCGCGCCGGTGTACGGGAAGAGCACCTCCGGCGAGCTGGTACGGGCGGCCGCGCAGTCGGCGACCGTCACCCGCACCTCCACGTACGTCCCTCGCCTGGTCCTGTCCCTTCGACCGACCGGCTGCTCAGGTCGAGGGACAGCACGATCCCGTCCCCGGCTCTGGCCACGCCCAGGACCGGCACGTCCAGGGCCTCCTGCAGCGGGACGAAGCCGCAGCCTTGCGAGAGCGTCTCCCGGATCAGCCGCGGTTCCAGCGGCAGCTCCAGCGTGCGGGGTCCCGCCCCGGTGCGCAGGTCGAGGCCCGGCGCAGCAGCAGCGGCGCCTGCCCCCCGGTCCGCACCTCCACGACGTCCTGCACCAGGGCGAAGCCCCCTGACGTGCCACGCTCCACGACGACGTCCCGCGGCCCTGCGTTGCGCAGGTCGACGGTCAGCTCGAGGACCGCCTCCCCGGTGGCCGGGTCGTCGCTGCTGCTGCTGCTCCCGCCCGCCTCCACCGCCAGGTCCAGCACGCGGTCGAGGCGTCGCTCCTCCACGCCCGGAGCGTAGGCCTCAGGCGAGCGCCAGCCAGGTGGCGCGGGCGACCGCCACCAGGGCGCCGTCCGGCCCGTGCAGCGCCGTCGCCGTGTGCGTCTTGCGGCCGTCCTCCGCGGTGATCCACGCGCTGATGACGTGCGGCTGCCCGGGCACCACGCGGCCGGGCTGCTGCAGCGCCATCCGGCCGAGGACCATCGGCCGGCCCGGCAGGTCGCTGGCCCAGCCGCCGGGGCAGTCCAGCGCCGCCCACACCAGCACCGGGTCCTCGTCCGCAGGCGCCCACGTGCACGCAGCCCGTCCCTCGCCGACCATGCCCGGTCGCAGGCCGAGCCCGTCGGTGCGCTCGGTGCCGCAGGAGAAGCAGGTCGGGAAGGGGTGCGCGACGAGCCCGCCGTACGTCGCCTCCGCGGCGCGGGCCTGCTCCAGCGGCACCGGTGCCGGCACCTCCAGCTCGACGGTGCTCGGCACCGCCTCCGCCACCAGCAGGTCGCCGTCGTAGAGGCGGGCGCTCCCGCCGGCAGCGTCCACCCGCAGGTCGCGGTCCAGCGGTGGCGGCCGGCGCAGCGTGACCTCGACGGCCGACGCGCCGACGTAGGACGCCAGCCGCCCGGACGCGATGCCGCCGTTGGCGCTGCCGGCCGGCCCGTTGAAGCGCCCGTTGATCCTCATGCGGTCCGGCTCCTCATCCGGACAGTGCAGCAGCCGCCACCCGCAGGTCCGCCACCAGCCCGGCGCGTGCCGCGTCGCGGTCGTCCGCGCGCAGGACGGCCGAGGGGTGGATGGTCGCCAGCGCCTGGCCGCTGCCGTACCTCTCGCTGTCGCCGCTCGGCGGCCACGGCAGGAGCACGCCGCGGCTCTGGGTCACCCGGAACGCGCTCCCGAAGACGGCCTTGCCGGCCGTCGCGCCCAGCAGCACCACGACGTCGGGCTGCAGCAGCGCCACCTCTGCCTGGAGCCAGGGCGTGCACGCCCGCACCTCCCACGTGTCCGGAGACGCGTGGATGCGGCGCTTGCCCTGGGCGCGGAACTTGAAGTGCTTGACGGCGTTCGTGACGTACGCCGCCGCCCGGTCGATGCCGGCCTCCTCCAGCGCGCCGTCCAGCAGCACGCCGGCCGGCCCGACGAATGGCTCGCCGGCGCGGTCCTCCTGGTCGCCGGGCTGCTCGCCGACGAGCACGAGCCGCGCATCGGCGGGGCCGGCGCCGAAGACGACCTGCGTCGCGGGCTCCCACAGCGGGCAGCCGCGGCAG
>JAOPWK010000210.1 GCA_025965735.1 Frankiales bacterium | reverse complement strand
GACTGCGTGGCGGACCCGCCGGCGGCCTGCGGTGCGGCGGCGGTGTCCGCCGCCGCGTCACCTCCGGCGGCGGCCTCGCCCACGGAGGCGGCGGTGTCGCCGCTGTCGTCCCCGCCGCTGCTGCAGCCGGTCAGGAGCAGCACGGGCACGAGCAGGGCGGGCAGGAGCTTGCGCATCGGGGGTCCTCCGGCGGTGTCAGGTGCCGGTAGGACGGGGCCGCCTGGCCGCGCGTTGCGCAGCGTGCGTCTCGACCGGGTCACGATCGCCCGTGGATCACCCGGACCCGCAGTCGCTGCGCGACACGCCGGCTGCGTCACGCAGGACCTGCAGGCTCAGCAAGATCATCCCGGCGGTGCAGCGGCTCCTAGGCTGAGGCCATGCACGTGGCGGTCGTCGGCGGGGGCATCGCCGGCTTGTCCGCGGCGCTCGAGGCGAGCCGGCACGGGCACCGCGTCACGGTGCTGGAGCGCAACAGCCGGCTCGGCGGCAAGGTCGCTGTGAGCGAGGTCGGCGGGCTGCAGGTCGACGAGGGCGCCGACTCGATGCTGACCCGCGTACCGGACGGGCTGGCCCTGGCGCGGGACGCGGGCCTGGAGGCAGAGCTCGTGGCGCCGGCAACCGGGCAGGCCTTCGTCTGGAGCCGCGGAGCGCTGCGGCCGCTGCCCACCGGGACGCTGCTCGGCCTGCCGACCGATCTGGCTGCGCTGGCCCGCTCCGGGTTGCTCAGCGGCCGCGGCCTGAACCGGGTCCTGCTGGACCTCCTGCTGCCCGGCGCGCCGGTGACCGGGGACGTCAGCGTGGGGGAGCTGGTGCGCCGGCGCTTCGGCAGCGAGGTGGTCGACCGGCTGGTCGACCCGCTGCTCGGCGGCGTCTACGCGGGCCGCGCCGACCGGCTGTCCCTGCGCGCCACGCTGCCGCAGCTGGTCCGGCACGCGGCCCAGAAGCGCAGCCTGCTGCTCGCCGCCCGGGCGGCCCGGGCGCAGACGCCGCCGACCGACGGGCCGCTGTTCAACAGCCTGCCCGGCGGGCTCGGTCGGCTGCCCGAGGCCGTCGCCAGGGCATCGGGCGCCGAGGTCCGCCTCGGCACCACCGTGCGTGCGCTCGACCGCACCGCCACCGGCTGGCGGCTCACCACCGGCAGCGCGGCGGACCCGGAGCAGCTCGACGCCGACGCCGTCGTCCTCGCCGTGCCGTCCGCCCCCGCAGCCCGCCTCCTGCACGCCGTCACACCGGCGGCCGCGGAGGAGCTCGGTCGCCTGGAGTACGCCTCCGTCGCGATCGTCACGCTCGTGTTCCGCGGGCAGGTCCCGACCCGGGGGAGCGGCTACCTCGTCCCCGCCGTCGAGGGCCGCACGACCAAGGCGGTCACCTTCACCAGCCGCAAGTGGGCGCACCTGGCCGGCGAGCACGAGGTGGTGCGGGCCAGCGTCGGTCGGTACGGCGAGGCCGGCGACCTGCAGCGGCCGGACGAGGAGCTGGGGGCCACCGTCACCCGGGAGCTGGCGCAGACGGTCGGCCCGCTCCCGCCGCTGCTCGACAGCCGGGTGACCCGCTGGGGCGGTGGCCTGCCGCAGTACGCCGTCGGCCACCTCGACCTGGTGCGGCGCGTGCGCGAAGCGGTTGCGCAGCAGCCGCACCTGGCCGTGGCCGGCGCGGCGTACGACGGCGTGGGCGTGCCGGCCGTCGCGCGCTCCGGCCGCGAGGCGGCGGCGCAGGCGCTGCGGCAGAATGAGCCGCATGAGCGAGGACCGGCCTGAGGCCACCAAGGCGCGCGAGCTGAACGACCAGCTGCTCTACACGATGTACGCCGTGTGGAAGGCGACGACGCCGCTGCCGGAGGACCGCACGGCGCTCGCGGAGGACGCGCAGCAGTTCCTGGACGCGGCTCTGCAGAAGGACGTCTACACGCGCGGGACCTACGACATCGCCGGGTTCAAGGGGGACGCCGACCTGCTGGTGTGGTGGACCTGCCCGGACGTCGACGTGCTGCAGGACACCTACAACCGCTTCCGGCAGAGCGCGTTCGGCCGGCACCTCGCGCCGGTCTGGTCGAGCATCGGCATCCACCGGCCGGCGGAGTTCAACCGCAACCACATCCCGGCGTACGTCCGTCGCGAGGACCCGCGCAAGTACGTCTGCGTCTACCCCTTCAACCGCTCGCTGGAGTGGTACCTGCTGCCCGACTACGAGCGCAAGGGCATGCTCGCCGAGCACGGCATCCAGGGCCGGGAGTACGAGGACGTGCGCGCGAACACCGTGGCCGCGTTCGGGCTGGGCGACTACGAGTGGCTGCTGGCCTTCGAGGCCGACCAGATGCACCGGATCACCGACTGCCTGCGCCACCTGCGCACCTCGCGGGCGCGGCTGCACACCAAGCTCGAGACGCCGTTCTGGTCCGGCATCCGCAAGCCGATCGCCGACGTCGTGGCGGCCCTTCCCTAGACGTCGTGCAGGGCGTCCTCGCCCGGCTGCGGCAGCGCGTCGGGGTCGGTGGGCAGCTCGAACCAGACGTCCTTGCGCCACGGGTCCTCGGCCGGGCCGGTGCCCCAGCCGGTGGCCAGGACGGCCAGCAGGCCCAGGCCGCGACCGGTACCGGCCTGCAGTCCCGGTCGGCGTCGCCGCGGGCTGGCGGGGGAGCGGTCGGACACCGTCACCCGCACCGCGTCGCCGGCGCGGGAGATCTCGACCGCCAGCTCCGTGCGCGCGTGCAGCACGGCGTTGGTCACGACCTCGCTGACGAGCAGGACCGCGGTCTCCTCGAGGTGCTCGAGGTCCCACTCCGCCAGGGTCCGGGTGACGAGCCGGCGCGCGTCGCGGGCACTGGTCGGCTCACCGACCAGCTCCTGGCGCACGCGGACGCTGCTCACACGTCAGGGGTTCCCTCAGGACCGCACCTCATGTCGCCCGTTCGGCCCAGTCCTAGGTGGCGGGGAGGAGCCGCAGGCTGACGCTGTTCATGCAGAAGCGGTCCCCGGTCGGGGTCTGCGGCGCGTCCTCGAACACGTGCCCGAGGTGGCTGCCGCACTTGGCGCACAGCACCTCGACGCGCAGCATCCCGAGGCTGCGGTCCTCGTGCAGCTCGACGGCGTCACCGGCCTTGGGCGCGTAGAAGCTCGGCCAGCCGCAGTGCGAGTCGAACTTCGTCTCGCTGGTGAACAGCTCATTCCCGCAGGCGCGACAGGAGTAGACGCCTTCGGTCTTGGTCTCGTTGTACTCACCGGTCCACGGGCGCTCGGTGCCGGCCTGGCGCAGGACGGCGTACTCCTCCGGGCTCAGCTCGGCGCGCCACTGCTCGTCGGTCTTGGTCACCTCGTAGGTCATGACGGGTGCAGCGCGAGGGCCGTGCGTACTGTTCCGCGCATGCCGTCGCCGTTCCTCGAGATCGAGGTCGAGACCCCGTCCGGCGAGCGGACGGTCAAGGTCACCAACCCCGAGAAGACGTACTTCTCGGGACTGCCGGAGGGGCGCGGCCGCAAGCTCGACCTCGTCGAGTACTACCTGGCCGTGGCCGACGGGATCGTGCGCGGGCTGCGGGAGCGGCCGACGGTGCTGAAGCGGCACCCCGGCGGCGCGGAGACCGAGGCGATCTACCAGAAGCGGGTGCCGGACAACCGCCCGCCGTGGATCGAGACGGTCACCGTCGCCTTCCCCAGCGGTCGCTCGGCGACCGAGCTGTGCCCGGTCGACGTGGCGCACGTCGCGTGGGCGGCCAACAGCGGCTGCCTGGACTTCCACCCGTGGCCGTCCCGACGGGCCGACGTGGAGAAGCCGGACGAGCTGCGGATCGACCTCGACCCGATGCCCGGCACCGGGTGGGACGACGTCGTCGAGACGGCGCTGGAGCTGCGCGCGCTGCTGGACGAGCTCGGCATCATCAGCTTCCCCAAGACCAGCGGCAGCAAGGGCGTGCACGTGTACGTCCGGCTGCGCCCGGAGTGGACCTTCACCGAGGTGCGGCACAGCGCAGTGGCCATCGCCCGCGAGCTCGAACGCCGGCGCCCCGAGCTGGCCACGAGCAAGTGGTGGAAGGAGGAGCGCGGCGAGCGGGTCTTCGTGGACTACAACCGGATGGCCCGCGACCAGACGATCGCGTCCGCCTACAGCGTCCGTGCCCGGCCGCAGGCGACCGTGTCCGCACCGGTGACGTGGGCCGAGCTGCCGTCGTGCGAGGTGGCCGACTTCGACATCTGGACGATGCGCGAGCGCTTCGCCGAGCTGGGCGACGTGCACGCCGCGATCGACGACGTCGCGCACGACCTCACGCCGCTGCTGGAGCTCTACGAGCGGCAGGGCGAGGGGGAGGCGCCGTTCCCGCCGCAGTTCCCCAAGATGCCCGGCGAGCCGCTGCGCAGCCGGCCGTCCGTGGCCGGTCCGGCGGCGGAGAAGCGCGCGGCGGCCGACGCCAAGGCGCGCGAGC
>JAOPWK010000139.1 GCA_025965735.1 Frankiales bacterium | reverse complement strand
GTCGCGACGGGACCGTCCGGCGGCACCGCGGAGTCGGCGGTCGGGAGGACATCCTCGGCGCGCGGTGCGGGGGGCACCGCAGGAGCCGGGTCCACGGGGGCGGCCGGCACAGCCGTCCCCGAGCGGGCGTCCGAGGCCACGGGCGGCTCCCAGCCTGGTCGAGGGTGTAGCTCGAGTGTAGGGAGCAGCAGTCGATCCGTGTGAGGGGCCAGCCGTCTAGTACGTCACCAGCGCGTGCACGTCGCGGGCGGGCAGCGCGGCCCGGCCGTCGAGGAAGGTCAGCTCGAGCAGGACGCTGAGCCCGACGACCACTCCCCCGGCCTGCTCGACCAGGCGCATGGCCGCCGCGGCGGTTCCGCCGGTGGCCAGCACGTCGTCCACGACGAGCACCCGGTCGCCTGGCGTGAACGCCTCCTGGTGGACCTGCAGGACGTTGCTGCCGTACTCGAGGTCGTACGACGTCTCGTGCGTGGCCAGCGGCAGCTTGCCGGGCTTGCGCACCGGGACGAAGTCGGCGCCGACGTGGTACGCCACCGGGGCCGCGACGATGAAGCCGCGGGCCTCGATGCCCACGACCTTGTCGACCCTCCCGCTGTGACCCGGCCCCCGCCAGTGCGCGACGATCGCGTCCACCGCCCCGGCGAAGGCGACGTGGTCGGCGAGCAGCGGCGAGATGTCCTTGAAGACCACGCCCGGCGTCGGGAAGTCCGGGACGTCGACGATCCGCGAGCGCAGCAGTCCGTCGAGGTCCAGGCTCACTTGGAGGCCCCCGGCGCCGGCTCGACGATCCGCACGACCGCTGCTCCGGCGAAGCGCACGGGCACGCCGGGCGACACCTCCAGCAGCAGCGAGCCGTCGTCGCCGTCGAGGTCCAGCACCGTCGCGTGGATCCCTGCGGTCGTCATGACGCGCGCGCCGACGGCCAGCCCCGCACGCACCTCGGCGGCGGCCTTGGCGCGGGCCCGCTGCGGGCGGATGAGCAGCAGCCACAGGCCCAGCGCGAGCACGGCGAAGAAGGCGACGTCCTGCGGGGTCATGCGCCCACACTAGGGATCACGCTCAGCCGGCGTCGCCCAGGTCGAGCGGGAGGACGTCGACCGGGCCCGGCGGGGTCAGCCCGAGGTGCCGCCACGCGGCGGGCGTGGCCATGCGCCCGCGCGGGGTGCGCACGATCAGCCCGGAGCGGACGAGGAACGGCTCGGCGACCTCCTCGACCGTCTCCGGCTCCTCGCTGACGGCCACCGCCAGCGTGGACAGCCCCACCGGACCGCCGCCGAAGCGGCGCACCAGCGCGCTGAGCACCTCGCGGTCGAGCCGGTCCAACCCCAGCTCGTCGACGTCGTAGACCTCCAGCGCGCGCCGTGCGGTCGCCCGGTCCACGACGCCGTCCGCGCGTACCTCGGCGTAGTCGCGGACCCGGCGCAGCAGCCGGTTGGCGATGCGGGGCGTGCCGCGGGAGCGGCCGGCGATCTCGTGCCCGCCGTCCGGGCGCAGGTCGACCCCGAGGAGCCCGGCGCTGCGGGCGAGCACCCGCTCGAGCTCGGCCGGCGTGTAGGGCTCCATGTGCGCGGTGAAGCCGAAGCGGTCCCGCAGCGGACCGGTGAGCAGCCCGGACCGGGTCGTCGCGCCGACCAGGGTGAACGGCTCGACCTCGAGCGGGATCGCCGTGGAGCCGGGCCCCTTGCCGACGATGACGTCGACGCGGAAGTCCTCCATCGCGACGTAGAGCAACTCCTCCGCGGGACGGCTGATCCGGTGGATCTCGTCGATGAACAGCACCTCGCCGGCCGTCAGGCTGGACACCAGCGCCGCCAGGTCCCCGGCCCGTTCGAGGGCCGGGCCGCTGGTGATGCGGATGCCGGCGCCGAGCTCCGCCGCGATGATCATTGCGAGGGAGGTCTTGCCGAGGCCGGGGGCGCCGGAGAGCAGCACGTGGTCCGGAGGGCGGCCCCGGCGCCGGGCGCTCTCCAGCACCAGCGAGACCTGCTCGCGCACCCGCTCCTGGCCGACGAACTCGTCGAGGCGACGTGGCCGCAGGGCCGCCTCGACGACCCGCTCCTCGTCCGGCGCGCCGGACTCCACCAGCCGCGCGTCCAGCTCTGCGGCCTCCCGCGCCGCCAGCTCCTCCGGGGTCATCGGCCTCTGCCCAGCTGGGCCAGCGCCTGGCGCAGCAGCGCGGGCACGTCCGCCTCGGTGGCCGCCGCGTGCTCGGCGGCCAGGCCGTTCACGACCTCGTCGGCCTGCGCGCTGCTCCAGCCCAGTCCCACCAGCGCCTGGGACACGGTGTCCCGCCAGCCGGTCTGTGCCGGCAGGCTGGCGGAGGCGCCGGGGAGCCCGGCCTTGTCCTTGAGCTCCAGAACCATCCGCTGCGCGCCCTTCCTGCCGATGCCCGGCACCAGGCAGAGCGCCGCGAGGTCCTCGGTCGCGAGCGCCCGGCGCACGGCGTCCGGCGTGTGCACCGTCAGCACCGCCTGCGCGACGCGCGGCCCCACCCCGCTGGCCGTCTGCAGCAGCTCGAACATCGCACGCTCGTCGTCGTCTCCGAAGCCGTACAGCGTGAGGCTGTCCTCGCGCACCACCAGGCTGGTGGCCAGCAACGCCTGCTCGCCCACCCTCAGGCGCGCACGGGTGCCGGCCGTCGTCTGCACCGCGAGGCCGACGCCGCCCACTACGACGACCACGCCGTCAGCGGTCAGCGCGGAGACCCGGCCCTCGACGCTGGCGATCAACGCTCCGCCGATGCCACTGCCGCGGCCAGCCGCGCCTGCACCGGGGAGCGCCAGACCGAGCAGATGGCCAGCGCCAGCGCGTCCGCGGCGTCGGCCGGCTTGGGCGGCCCCTCCAGGCGCAGCAACCGGGCGACCATCGCGCCGACCTGCGCCTTGTCCGCCCGGCCGTTGCCGGTGACGGCGGCCTTGACCTCCGACGGCGTGTGCAGCACGACCGGCAGACCGCGGCGGGCGGCGCAGGTGATGGCCACGGCGCCGGCCTGAGCGGTGCCCATGACGGTGCGCACGTTCGCCTGCGCGAAGACCCGCTCCACCGCGACGGCGTCCGGCTGGTGCAGGTCCAGCCACGCCTCGAAGACCCGCTCGAGCGCGACGAGCCGCAGCCCCAGCGCGTCGGAGGCAGGTGTCGTCGCCACACCCACGGCCACCAGAGCCGCCCGCCCGGGCCGCCCCTCCACGACGCCGAGGCCGCACCGGGTCAGCCCGGGGTCCACACCGAGCACTCGCACGCGTACGCCTCCGCTCCCGAACAGGTGTTCGGGCCGAACGGTACGGCCCGCCCGCCGTGACGGCCGGAAGGCGCGCCCGCAGCTAGTTCACGGCCACCGGCACGCGGTCGCCGGCGAGCAGGCACTCGAGCAGCTGGTCGGCGATGTCCTGCGGCGGGATCCGGCGGGTGAACACGGCCTGGGCACCTGCGTCCACGAGCGCGCGGATGCCGTCGCCGTCCAGGCACTGCGCCCCCACGATCGCCTCCGGCGCGTAGGTCCGGACCCGGCGGACCACCTCGATGCCGGACAGGGTGGGCAGGCGGTCCTCCAGCAGCACGAGGTCGGGCTGCTCGGCCACCACGGTGCCCGCGGCCTCGGCGCCGTCGTCGAACAGGCCGACGACCGCGACGCCGTGAGCGTCCAGCCGCTTGGCGACGCCCTCGCGCAGCCAGGCGTTGCGGTGGGCCAGCACGGCCCGCGTCGGTACCCGCACGGGGAGCACGTCACCCGCCTCGCGCAGCTGCCGCTCGGTCCGCGCCTGCAGCGCCTGCTGCTCGCGGCGGGACGCCTCGGTACGGCGGCTGAGGTCCAGCCGCATCTCCCTCGTGAGGGTGGACGACTCTGCCGCGGCCTCGCTCGCCCGCCGGGCGTCGTTCCACGCGTCGATCGCCGCGAGCTGCGCGGTGACGAGGTCCAGCTGCGTACGCCCGCGGTGCACGGCGGGCGGGTCGAGCGGCAAGGCTGCCTCCGGGGGACGAGCAGACGAGCGCGGCGCCCACTGGCGCCACGGTCGGCTGCGGTCTCAACCTCGCTGATCAGTATGCCGTAGCCGTGCCGCCTTGTCTGCCCTGGACGATCAGCTGACGCGCTCGAAGACCTCGTCGCTGATGTCGAAGTTCGCCCACACGTTCTGCACGTCGTCCAGGTCCTCGAGCGCGTCCACGAGCTTGAGCACCTTGACCGCCATCTCGTCCTCGAGCGGCACGCTCAGCGTCGGCATCCAGGCGATGTCGGCGGACTGCACGTCCAGGCCGGCGTCGGTGCACGCGAGGCGCACGGCGTGCGTGTCGGTGGCGTCGCAGACGACCTCGAAGGTCTCCTCCAGGTCGTTCACGTCCTCGGCGCCGACCTCGAGCACGGCGAGCAGCACGTCGTCCTCGGTCAGGCCCTCGGTCTTGCTGACCAGGACGATGCCCTTGCGCCCGAACAGGTACGACACCGAACCGGGGTCGGCCGGGTTGCCGCCGTTGCGGGTGATCGCCGTACGGACCTCGGCGGCCGCGCGGTTGCGGTTGTCGGTCAGGCACTCGACCAGGACGGCCACGCCGCCGGGGCCGTAGGCCTCGTACATGATCTCCTCGTACGACGCCGCGTCGCCGAGCTCGCCGCTGCCCCGCTTGACGGCGCGCTCGATGTTGTCGGCGGGCACGGACAGCCGCTTGGCGCCGGAGATGGCGTCCGCGAGCCGCGGGTTGCCGGCCGGGTCGCCGCCGCCGGTCTTGGCCGCGACCTCGATCGTCTTGATCAGCTTGGCGAAGAGCTTGCCGCGCTTGGCGTCGATCGCACCCTTCTTGTGCTTCGTCGTCGCCCACTTGGAGTGGCCGCTCATGCCGATGTCTCCTTCGTTCGCTCCGCAGCCGCGGAGCACGCCCGCTCGTCCCTCGCGGGGCGCTTCCCGACGGCTCTGCTCACTGGGCCTCCTTCACCATCTGAACGAAGAGCCCGTGCACGCGGTCGTCGCCGGTGAGCTCCGGGTGGAACGAGGTCGCCAGGACGTGGCCCTGGCGGACGGCGACGACCCTACCGGCGGCCGCGGAGCCGTCCTCCGGCACGCGAGCCAGGACCTGCGCCCCCTCCCCGGTGCTCTCCACCCACGGCGCGCGGATGAACACGGCGTGCACGTCGCCGACGCCCTCGAAGGCCAGGTCGGTCTCGAAGCTGTCGACCTGCCGGCCGAAGGCGTTGCGACGCACCACGACGTCCAGGCCGCCGAGGCCCTGCTGGTCGGGGCGGCCGTCGAGCACCTCGTCGGCGAGCAGGATCATCCCGGCGCAGGAGCCGTACACCGGCAGCCCGTCGCGGACCCGCTCGCGCAGCGGCTCCAGCAGCTCGAAGACCTCGAGCAGGCGGCTGATCGTGGTGCTCTCGCCGCCGGGCAGGACGAGGCCGTCGAGGCGCTCGAGGTCGGCCAGCCGGCGTACGTGCACCGGCTCCGCGCCCGCGGCCCGCAGCGCGCGGTCGTGCTCGCGGACATCGCCCTGCAGCGCCAGCACCCCGACCCGCGGGGTGTCGCTCACCAGCCGCGGGTGGCCAGCAGCTCGCCGGCGCCCAGTGAGTCGGCGGAGATGCCGACCATGGCCTCGCCCAACCCGCGGCTGACCTTGGCGATACGCTCGGCGTCCTCGAAGTACGCGGTCGCCTCGACGCAGGCGCGGGCGCGCCGGGCCGGGTCGCCGCTCTTGAAGATGCCGGAGCCGATGAAGACGCCATCGGTGCCGAGCTGCATCATCATCGCGGCGTCGGCGGGGGTGGCCACGCCGCCGGCCGTGAACATGACGACCGGCAGTCGGCCCAGCGACGCGGTCTCGCGGACCAGCTCGAGCGGGGCGCCCATGAGCTTGGCCGCCTCGAACAGCTCGGCCTCGTCCATGACGGTCAGACGCTTGATCTCGCCGAGGATGGTGCGCAGGTGCGTGGTCGCCTGCGAGACGTCGCCGGTACCGGCCTCGCCCTTGGTGCGGATCATCGCGGCGCCCTCGGCGATCCGGCGCAGCGCCTCGCCCAGGTTGGTCGCGCCGCAGACGAACGGCACCGTGAACTGCCGCTTGTCGATGTGGTGCGCGTAGTCGGCAGGGGTGAGCACCTCGGACTCGTCGACGTAGTCGACGCCGATGGCCTGCAGGACCTGCGCCTCGACGAAGTGGCCGATCCGCGCCTTGGCCATGACCGGGATCGACACGGCGGCCTGGATGCCGTCGATCATGTCGGGGTCGCTCATGCGCGCCACGCCGCCGTCGCGGCGGATGTCGGCGGGCACGCGCTCCAGGGCCATGACGGCGACCGCGCCGGCATCCTCGGCGATCTTGGCCTGCTCGGCGTCGACGACGTCCATGATGACGCCGCCCTTGAGCATCTCGGCCATGCCGCGCTTGACGCGGTCGGTGCCGACCTCGTTGACGGGGGCGTTGTCAGTGGTGGTCATGGCGGCGGTTCCTCGCGGTCGGAGCGGTCCCGGCAGCTGCCGGGACACCCCTCATCCTAGGCGGCGCCGGGGCCGTCAGCCGACCGTGAGCCTCTCCCCCGCAGGCACGAGCAGGACCAGCGTCGGCCCGGGCCTGAGTGGCAGGTCGCGTCCCTTGTCGTCGAGGAAGCGCGTGCCGAACTCCGCCGTCTGCCGGCGCCACGTCCCCGTCACCTGCCGGCCGTCCCGGAGCACCGCCACCGCCCCGGTGCCGATCGTGTTGGTGAAGGGCGTCCGGTTGCCGACGACGTCGACGTACTGGGTGTCGCGGATCTTGACGTGCTGCACGACGACGTTCGTGGGGGCGTAGCCCGGCATGCGGTCGCCGTCCTGGAAGACGGCGTACGTGCCAGTGGCCGGCTGGTGCTCCACGCGCACCTTCGCGATCTGCGAGAACTCGATCGTCGCCCGCGGGACCGGCTTGCCGGCGCCGGGCGGGAGCGGCCCGAAGTGGAGGCCGATGTCCTTGACCTTGGTGCCCGACGGCTTCGCCTGGTCGATCTTGGCGGGCGTGGTGAAGAAGTTGATCGCGTCCTTGCGCCGCTCGCCCTTGCGGTAGGGACCCCGCACGGTGTCGTAGGAGACGTCCAGGACGACGCCCTGCTTCTCGGCGCGGGCCAGCGTCGCCAGCACCCCGGCGTTCCCCCCGGAGGCCCCCAGCGCGACCTTCCCGAACTGCCGCAGGAGCTCGATGTCGCCCTCGCGCACGCTGCGGATCGGTCCGACCTCCGCACCGTTCGCGGCGCCGTAGATCGCCAGGAAGCGGGTCGCCCCGCCCTCCATCAGCTCCTGGTACATGAGCGAGGCCTTCTCCAGGCCACGGAAGTACGGCCGCGCGAGCGGCGAGTTGTCGATCTTCAGCGCGATGACGTTGCTCGACGGCAGCGGCGCGAGGCCGGTCAGGGGGCTGACCGCCGGCGGTGCGGGCGGCGGGGGCGGTGTCACCGGGCTCGGGGTGACGGAGGCCGAAGGGCTGCCCGCGGCGCGCGTCGGCTCGGCAGAGGCGCCTCCGCAGGCGGCCAGCAAGGCCATGGCGGAGAGCGCGGCGGCGGCGGAGCGCGTGCGGGAGAGGGAGCGGATGAGCACGCGACAACGCTACGTGCCGATCCCGGCGATCCCCCGCAGAACCGCGGTGGAGTGGCCCGCGGGCTACACCGCGGTGTCGTCGATCTCGAAGAACTGGGGCATCTCGCGCCGGCCGGCCAGCCGCAGGGCCCGCGGGATGCGGCGGAAGCGCAGCGCGCGGGTGTCCTTGACCGCGGCGTTGTGGAACGAGCGGGCGAGCCCGACCCGGGTGGAGGCCGTCTCCAGCTCGGCGAGCGCCGCCTCCCCGGCGGCGTCCTGCACGAGCATCGGCAAGGAGGCCTTGAGCGCGCGCGACAGGTCGTTCTCGAGCAGCTCGCGCCGGTCGTGCCTGGCCTCGAGCGCCGCGGTGGCGGCCTCCTCCAGCGCGTGGCCGGCACTGGCGTCGTCCAGGTGCGCCGCGACAGCGCGGGCGGCGGCCGCGCGGCGGACCAGCTGGGCGTCCAGCGCGGCCCATGCGGCGTCGACCCGGGCGTGCAGCCGGTCCAGCCGCCCGGCAGTCCAGCTCAGGTAGAAGCCGACGAGGAAGGCGATCCCGGCGGTCCAGAGCAGAGTCCTCATCGGCGGGCCCGGTCGGCCATCCAGCGGCGCAAGGTCGTGACGAGGCGGCCGGCGTCGTCGTCGTCCTCGTCGCCGACGGGCAGCGCCGCCTCGAGCGTGGCGTCCACCGCGACGGGAGCCGCGACCGCGACGGTCTCGTAGACCTCGACGACCTGCCGGGTGACGGTGGACCAGTCGTAGGTGCGGACCGCCCGGCGACCGGCCTCGGCGAGGCGAGCGCGCCGCTCGGGGTCCTGCAGCAGCGCCCCCAGGCCGGCGGCCAGCGCGCCCGGGTCGCGCACCGGCACGAGCACGCCGGCCCGGCCGTCCTCGAGCACCCGGCGGAACGCCTCCAGGTCGCTGGCGACGACGGGCGTGCCGGTGGCCATGGCCTCGACCAGCACGATGCCGAACGACTCGCCGTGCGTGTTCGGGGCGCAGTAGACGTCGCCGCTGGCGAATACCCGCGGCTTGTCCTGCTCGCTGACGAGCCCGAGGAGCTCCACCCGGTCGCGCAGCGACGCGGGGACGGCCTCGCGGACGTCGTCGGCGTCGCCCGGCCCGGCGACCAGGAGCCGCACGTCCGGCACCAGGCTGACCAGCTCCGGGAGCGCCTCGAGCAGCACGGCGAGCCCCTTGCGCTGCTCGTCGATGCGGCCGAGGAAGACGACGGTCGGCCGGTCGTCGCGGCCGGGCAACGGCTCGGCGCCGTCGAAGCGCGCCACGTCCACGCCGTTCGGGATGAGCACCGCATCGCCGCCCAGGTGCTCGACCACCACTCGGCGGGCGGCCGGGGACACGGCGATGCGGCCGATCACCTTCTCCAGCGCGGGTTGGAGCGCGGTGCCGAACACCTGCAGCGCGCGGCTGCGCGCGGTCGCCGTGTGGAAGGTCGCCACGATCGGGCCGCTCGCCGCGAAGCAGGCCAGCATCGACACGCTCGGCACGGTCGGCTCGTGCACGTGCAGCACGTCGAAAGCGCCCTCGCGCAGCCACCTGCGCGTCCGCGCCAGCGACAGCGGCCCGAACACCAGCCGGGCCACCGAGCCGTTGTACGGCACCGGGACGGCACGTCCGGCCGGCACGACGTACGCCGGCAGGTCGTCGCGGTCGGGGTCGTCCACCGGGCTGAGCACGGACACGTCGTGGCCGAGCGCGATCAGGGTGTCGGCCAGGTCGCGCACGTGCGCCTGGACCCCGCCGGGGACGTCCCAGGTGTACGGGCAGGCGATCCCGATCCTCACCTGGTCTCCAGGTCGTCCAGCCACAGGCGCTGCAGCATGTGCCAGTCCTGCGGGTGCCGGGCGATCGCGGCTTCGAAGGCGGTGGCGACGGCCTGCGTCATCGTCGGCACGTCGGTGTGCGGGACCTCCGGGTGGAACACGCACTCCCAGCCGTCGTCGCGGAACGACAGCGTCGTCGGGATGAGCGTCGCGCCGGTGCGCAGCGCCAGGGTCGCCGGGCCGGCGGCCATGCGCGCGCCGGCGCCGAAGAACTGCACGTCGACGCCGCGCGCGGTGAGGTCGCGGTCGGACAGCAGGCAGAGGGTGCCGCCGGCCTCGAGCCGCTCGACGAGCACGTCGAACGTCGGCCGGTCGCCGCCGGTCAGCGGCAGCACCTCCATGCCGAGCGACTCGCGGAAGGCCACGAAGCGGTCGTACACCGACTCGGGCTTCAGCCGCTCGGCCACGGTCGTGAAGGGCACGCCCGTCGCACCGCACCACGCTCCGGCGTGGTCCCAGTTGCCGCAGTGCGGCAGCGCCAGGACCGTCCCGCGGTCGCTCGCGACGGCCGCGCGCAGGCGGTGCTCGTCGACAATGTGCATGCCGCTGACGACGCGCTCGGTCGAGGTGACCGGCAGGCGGAAGACCTCGCACCAGTAGCGGGCGTAGGACCGGAGGGCGTCACGCGTCAGCGCGTCCAGGTCCGCGTGCGGTGCGACGCGGGCGAGGTTGCTGCGCAGTCGGGACACGCCCTTGCCTCCGCGGCGGTGCGCGAGGTCGGCGCCGACGCGGAACAGCCGGTGCGCGACCGCATCCGGCAGCGCGCGGACCAGCGCCCAGCCACCGGCGTACGCCGCGTCGGTGGCCCGGCCCTGCAGGAGGGCGGCGACGTCCGAGGGGCGCACTACGGGGTGAGAGCCGCCTGGCGGCGGACCTCGACCAGGCGCTGGACGACCGTGACGGCGGAGGCAGCAGCGAGCAGCCACAGCGCGACGTCCAGCGCGACCTCGAGCCCGAGGCCGGCCAGCAGCGTGCCCAGCAGCACGACGATGAGCCGCTCCGCGCGCTCCGCGAGACCGACGTCGCACGTCATGCCGAGACCTTCCGCGCGCGCCTTGGCGTAGCTGATGATGCTCCCGGACACCAGGCAGAACAGCGCGACGCCGGACAGGAGCCGGTTCTCACCGTCCCCGGTGAACCAGAGCACGAGCCCGCTGAAGACGGCCGCGTCGGCCACCCGGTCGCAGGTGCTGTCCAGCCACGCGCCGAACCGGCTGGTGCGCCCGAGCCGTCGCGCCATCGTCCCGTCGAGCAGGTCGGTGAGGACGCAGAAGAAGACAATCGCCGTGCCGGTGAAAAACATGCCGCGCGGGAAGAACACCAGCGCGCCGAGCACCACGCCGACCGTCCCCGCGACCGTCACCGCGTCCGGCGTCACGCCCGTGCGCAGCAGTCCGGCGGCCACCGGGTCGACCACCCGGGCGAGCGTAGGGCGCACGTGCAGGTTGAGCATCGGGCTCCGTCCGGGTGGGCGTGATCGGGTGCGCCGGACGATAGCGGGGCACCCGCCCTCGACCTGGGAGCTCCGCAACGGCAGGCTGGTGCCGTGCCTGGTTCTGCACCACCCGCTCCCGAGCCGCGCGACGCGTCGCTCGTGCGCAACGTCGCCCTCGTCGGCCACAGCGGCGCGGGCAAGACGACGCTGGTCGAGGCGCTGCTCGTGGCGGCCGGTGCGGTGCCCCGGATGGGCGACGTGCAGGACGGCACGACCACCTGCGACAGCGACGAGGTGGAGCGCTCCCTGCGGCACTCGGTGTCGCTCGCGGTGGCGCCTCTGGAGCACCGCGGCACGAAGGTGAACCTGCTGGACACCCCCGGCTCCCCCGACTTCGTGGGCGAGCTGCGGGCGGGGTTGCGCGCCGCGGACGGCGTGCTGTTCGTCGTGTCCGCCGCGGGCGGCCTGGACGCGGTCACGGCCCAGCTCTGGTCGGAGTGCGAGGCGGTCGGCATGCCGCGCGCGCTCGTCGTCACGCAGCTGGACCGCGCCCGGGCGGACTTCGACGAGGCGGTGGCGCTCTGCCAGCGGCTGCTGTCCGAGGACGTCCTGCCGCTGCAGCTGCCGATGCACGACGACGACGGCGCCGTCGCCGGGCTGATCACGCTGCTCGACGAGCAGGTCGTCGACCACTCCTCGGGCACCCGGCAGGTGCGCGAGGCCGACCCCGAGCACGTCGCGCTGATCGCCGACCGGCGCGGAGACCTCATCGAGGGCGTCATCGCCGAGAGCGAGGACGAGACGCTGCTGGACCGCTACCTCGAGGGCGAGGAGCTCGACCAGGCGGTGGTCGTGGCCGACCTGCACACCGCCGTCGCCCGCGGCCACTTCCACCCGGCCCTCGCGGTGGCACCGCTGCAGGGCGTCGGCACGCTCGAGCTGCTCGACCTGCTGGTCGACGGCTTCCCGTCGCCGCTGGAGCACCCCTGCCCGCCGGTCACCCGCCCCGACGGATCCCCCGCCGCGCCGGTGACCTGCGACCCCTCCGGGCCGCTGGTCGCCGAGGTCGTCAAGACGACGACCGACCCGTACGTCGGTCGCGTCTCCTACGTCCGCGTCTTCAGCGGGACCCTGCACCCGGACAGCCCGGTGCACGTCTCCGGCCACTGGCCGCGCCAGGACCACGCGGAGCACGACGCGGACGACCGGATCGGCCCGATCAGCACGCCCCTCGGTGGCGCGCTGCGCCCGGTCTCGTCCTGCCCAGCGGGCGACGTCTGCGCGATCGCCCGGCTGACCAGCGCCGAGACGGGAGACACGCTGTCCGGCAAGGACGACCCGCTGCTGATGGCGCCGTGGAGCCTGCCCGAGCCGCAGCTCCCGATCGCGGTGCAGGGCAAGGACGAGGACAAGCTCGCCGCAGGGCTCGCGCGGCTGGTCGCGGAGGACCCGACCGTACGCGTGGAGCGGGCAGGCCAGCTCCTGCTGTGGTGCATGGGGACCGGCCATGCCGACGTCCTGCTCCGGCGGCTGGCCTCGCGCGGGGTGGAGGTGCGGACCGTCGACGTGGTCGTGCCGCTGCGCGAGACGCTTGCCGGTCCCGTCAGGGTCACCGGACGTCAGGTGAAGCAGTCCGGGGGCCACGGGCAGTACGCCGTGGCGGTGCTGGAGGTCGCTCCGGGTGCGCCGGGCTCCGGCATCGTCTTCACCTCCCGCGTCGTCGGCGGCGCCGTACCCACGGCCTTCCACGGCAGCGTGGAGAAGGGCGTGCGCACCCAGGCGGCTCGCGGAGTCACCGAGGGGCGGCCGCTCGTCGACCTGGAGGTGGTGCTCGTCGACGGCAAGGCGCACAGCGTGGACTCCTCCGACGCGGCGTTCCAGGCGGCCGGCGCCCTGGCTCTGCGTGAGGCCGCGGCGGCCGCCGGCACCGTGGTCCTCGAGCCGTGGAGCGAGGTGGACGTGCACGTGCCGTCCGCCTTCGTGGGCTCGGTGATGAGCGACCTGCGGGGTCGCCGCGCGAGGGTCACCGGCAGCGAGGTCGACGCCGAGGACGAGGACCGAGGCCTGGTGCACGCGCAGCTGCCGGACGCGGAGCTGGTCGGGTACGCGACCGCGCTGCGCGGCGTGTCCCACGGGACTGGCTCGTTCGCGCGCCGAGCGCTCGACTGGGAGCCGGCTCAAGGCTGAGGCGCTTCGTGCCGAGAAGCACCACATGAGCCCTCTCTGGCTCGGCCCCTCGGCCGTCGTGCCCGCGAACGTGCGTCGCCTCTCGGGTGAAGGCGACCCGGAGGTGACGCCGGTGCACCGGGTGGCGGTGCCGGTGGTGCCGTCGGCCAGCGTCGTGCCGCGGCAGATCGACCCGGTGGGCCTGCGCCTGATGGCCCTGCAGCTGGAGAACGAGCAGCTGCGCGCCGAGCTGGAGCAGCTCCGCGGCGAAGCCTAGCCGCCGGTCTGCACCGCGCCGGCGCGAAACCACCTGCGCAGCAGGCGGTACTGCACGGCGACCAGCAGCACGGTCAGCAGGAACAGCAGCAGCGCCAGTGCCGCGGCGTCCCCGAAGCGCAGCTCGCGGAACCCCCGCTCGTACACGAGCACGGGCAGCGTCTTGGTTGCCCCGAGCGGGCCGCCACGCGTGAGCAGCAGCACCGGCACGAGGGTCACCTGCATGCTCACCACGAGGTCGCGCGCCGAGAGCAGCCCGAGCACCGGCGCGAGCATCGGCAGGGTCACCCGGCGGAACAGACCCGTCCCGCGCGCGCCCTCCAGCCGCGCCACGTCGTAGAGCACCTGGGGCACCTCGCGACGTGCGGCCAGGGTGACGAGGAAGCCCTCGCCCAGCGCGAACACCGCGATCGCCACGATCGTCAGCCGCGCCCCCCAGCGGTCCAGCAGCAGCGGGCTCCCGGTGCCGACCTGCAGCACGACCGCGAGCGGCCCGTAGACCGGGTTCACCACCCACAGCCAGATCAACGCCGTGGCGGCATCCGGCAGCACGGTCGGGACGTACGCCGCGGCCCGTCCGGTGCCGGCCAGCCGTGCCCGCCGGCGGTGCAGCAGCAGGGCCAGACCCAGGCCGCCGAGCACGCGCAGCGGGACCGCCAGGACGACGAAGGCCGCCGTGGCGGCGAGGGAGCGGCGGAGCTCGGCATAGGCCAACAGGTCGCGGTAGGTGTCGAAGCCGACGAACTGCGCCGGCGAGAGCCCGTCGTAGCGCGTGAACGCGTAGCCGGCTGTCATGACCGCCGGCACCAGCACGAGCACCAGCGCGCCGAGCAGGAACGGCGCGAGCATCAGCCGCAAGCCGGTGCGGTACGACAGGCGACTCATCCCACGGGCCAGGTGGTGGTCCGGCCGAGCACGACGCCGACGCGCGATCCCACCGGCGGGGCATCACCCACCGGCACGCGCGCCACCAGCCGCCCGCCGTCGACGTCGAGCAGGACCTGCACCTCGTGCCCGTGGTCCTCCACCGCGTGGACGAACGCGTCCTGCCCCGGCACCAGTCGCACGTGCTCCGGCCGGACCCCCACCACCTGGGAACCCCTGCGCAGCAGGCTCATCGCGGGCGTGCCGACGAAGGAAGCGACGAACGGCGTGGCCGGTGCGTCGTAGAGCGCGCGCGGGGTGTCGACCTGCTCCAGGCAGCCGTCGCGCAGCACCGCGACCCGGTCGCCGAGCGTCATCGCCTCGGACTGGTCGTGCGTGACGAACACCGCGCAGCGACCGTCGGCCCGCAGCAGGTCGGCCAGCTCGCGGCGCGCGTCGGCGCGCAGCAGCGGGTCCAGCGAGGACAGCGGCTCGTCGAGGCAGAACACCGCGGGGTCGCGCACCAGCGCCCGAGCCAGCGCCACCCGCTGGCGCTCCCCGCCGGACAGCTCGGCCGGCTGACGGTCGAGCAGGTCGTACAGCCCCAGCTTCTGCGCAGCCTCGTGGACCCGCGCGTCACGGTCGCCGCGACGGACGCGCCGCACCCGCAGTCCGAACCCGACGTTCTCCCGGACGGTCAGGTGCGGGAACAGCGCGTAGCCCTGGAACACCATCGCGACCGGCCGGCGCTCAGGCGGCACTCCTGCCTGCTCCTGTCCCCCGATGCGCACGCTGCCCTCGTCCGGCCCGAGCAGCCCGCACACCAGCCGCAGCAGCGTGGTCTTGCCGGAGCCCGACGGCCCGACGACGGCCAGCACCTGCCCCGGCTCGACGGACAGGTCGACGCCGCGCAGCGCCCAGCTCGCGCCGTACCGCTTCCCGAGGCCGGTGAGCTGCAGGCCGCCGCTGCTCAGCTGCGCTGCCCGTACGCCGCTGCCGTCGCCGTCCGCACCGCGGCGCCGGTCTCGTCCAGCCCGGCCTTGCCGGCGAAGTACTGCGCCAGCAGGTCGTTCGCGGCCTCCTCCGCCTCGTCCTCCGGCCCGACGTTGGGCAGCCGTCGGAGGGTCGGGATGACGTCGAGGAACACCGAGCTGCTGGCCGGCTGCTGCGCAGGGTCCAGGAAGGCCGGGCTCTGCGCGAGCGCCTTGACGGAGGGCACGGTGCGGCCGGACCGCGCCAGGACGGTGCCGCCCTCGTCGCCGACGGCGTAGCTGGCGAAGTCCGCGGCGAGGCTGCTGCTGCCCTTGCTCACGCAGTACGCGTCGCTGGCCAGCAGGGAGACGCTCGGGCGGCCGGCGTCCGCGCGCGGCAGGGGCCGGACGTCGAACGACAGCCCCTCGCTCTTGCGGAAGACGGGCACCGACCGGCGGCTGTCGAAGAAGACGGCCAGGCTGCCCCCGGCGAACTGGTCGGCCGGCCCGGCGGCCGCTCGCGCGGTCGCGTCGACGCCGTACTGCTGCAGCCCGTCGAGGTACTGCAGGGCACGACCCGCCTGCGGGGTGTCCAGCGTCATCGCGGTGGGCTCCGCGGTGTCGTCGACGACCTCGCCACCGGCTGTCCATACGAAGGGGGCCACGGTGCGGATCTCCGCGTCGTAGCCGACAGCGGCGATCCCCTTGCTGTGCAGGCTCTTCGCCATCTCCTCGAGGTCGGCCCACGTCCACTCCTCGGTGGGCAGCGCGACTCCGGCCCGCTCGAGGAGGTCGAGGTTCAGGTACGCGACGGTGCTGGAGGCGTTCTGCGGGACGCACGCCAGCTCGCCGTCGTAGGTGAAGGCCTCCAGCGACGGGGCGTAGAAGTCGGCCTCGCTCCGGTCGCCGAGGTCGGCCGGAGCGAGCACGTCGCGGTCGACGAACGGCCCCAGCCGGCGGTAGTTGAGCAGGAAGACGTCGGGCGGGTTGCCGCCGGCGAAAGCGGTGCCGAGCTTGGCGATGTGGTCGCCCTGGTCCGGCACGCCGGTGAAGGAGACGGTGACGCCGGGACGTGCCTGCTCGTAGGCGGAGATGAGCTCGCGCAGGGCGCTCAGCTCGCCCTCACCTCCGGCGGCCTGCACCGTCAGGGTCCGGTCCTCGCGCTGCTCGCCGGCTGTCCCGCTGCCGCAGCCCGCGACCAGCGCGAGGCCCAGCAGGAGCGGCAGCAGGCGCATGAGCAGCAACCTACGACCCGTCGCGCGTCGCGAGCAGCGGTCGCTGCACGGCGAGCAGCGCCAGCACCGCAGGTACGGCGAGCACCACGGCCCCGGCGAACAGCACCGACTGCTCGGCGCCGTCGACGGTGGCGAGCTCGCCGATCCCGAGCGGGAGGGTGCGGGTCGCCTCGGACTGCGCATAGAGCAGCGCGTCGAGGTAGTTGCCCCAGTGGAAGACGAACGCCACGGCAGCGATGGCCGTCGTCGTCGCGCTCACCAGCGGCAGCCCGACCCGCCACCACGTCACCAGGGCGGAGGCGCCCTCGAGGCGAGCTGCCTCCCACAGCTCTGGCGGCACGCGCCGGAAGGCGCGGTAGGCGAGCAGGACGGTGAACGGCGTCGTCGCGGCCAGCGCCGGTGCGATGAGCGGCACCAGCGTGTCCAGCACCCCGACCTGCAGGTAGAGGACGAAGCGGGGAATCCAGAGCATCGGCAGCGGTACCAGGAGCAGCCCGGTCGTGATCCCGACCAGCCAGCGGCGGCCGCGGGGCGGCAGCTGCGCGAGCGCGAAGCCGGCCCAGGAGGCGACCAGCGTCGCCAACGGGACCGCCACGAGCACCACCAGCACGCTGTTGCGCAGCAGTCGCGACAGCGGTGTCAGCTCGCCGAGCCGGTCGTACGCCGTCAGGCCGGGCGACGCGGGCAGCAGCTCGAGGCCGGCGGGTGGAGGCAGGCCGACCCGGCGCAGCGAGCCGGCGAGCACGAGCGCGAGCGGGGCGAGGAACACCACGACCACGAGCAGCCGCAGCGCGACTCGCACTAGACCTCGGCCCAGGCCTGGGCGAGCAGGTCGCGGGTGTCGGGCAGCAGCTGCGGCAGCACCCGCGTGTGCCCGACGACAGGCATGATGTTGGTGTCGCCGCCCCACCGCGGGACGACGTGCTGGTGCAGGTGCGCGGCGATGCC
>JAOPWK010000202.1 GCA_025965735.1 Frankiales bacterium | reverse complement strand
CTCATGCAGATCCAGAAGACCACCGTGGCGGACGACGACGCCTAGCCTCTGCCTCTCGGTGATCCACAGAAGGTCTGGTCCCGTAGGCGCCGCTTCGCGGCGCTGACGGGACCGATCCTTCTGTGGATCACGGGAAGGGTGCGGGCGCGTCGGGACCGGGTAGGGCGCGGCGCATGACGGACTTCCTCGACGGCAGCGGCCTGTCGGTCGCGTACCAGACCGTCGTGGACCTCGACTCCGGCGACGTCGTCGGCTACGAGTCGCTCGCCCGCGGACCGCTGGCGCCGGAGCAGATGCTCCAGCAGGCGCGGGACGCCGGCCGGATCGCCGACTTCGACTGGCGGCTGCGCGACCTTGCCTTGGAGGGCGGACTGGCCGCCGGCCTGGGCAACAGCCTCACGCTCTTCGTCAACGTCGAGCCGGACACGCCCGCGACCTGCCCCGAGGAGCACCTGGAGCGGGTCGAGGCGGCGACGAGCGGCCTGCGGATCGTGCTCGAGGTGACCGAGCGGGCTGTCGTGCAGCACCCGGCCGAGCTGCTGCGGCTGGTCGACTGGGCGCGCCAGCGGTCCTGGGGCATCGCGCTGGACGACATCGGCGAGGACCCGGGCAGCCTGGCGATGATGCCGTTCCTCGAGCCGGACGTGATCAAGCTGGACCTGCGCCTGGTGCAGCAGCGGCCCACTGCGGACATCGGGCTGATCATGAGCGCGGTGCTGGCGCAGGCCGAGCGCACGGGTGCCGCCATCGTGGCGGAGGGCGTCGAGGACGAGGCGATGCGCGAGGCGGCGCTGGCGCTGGGGGCGACGCTCGGGCAGGGCTGGATGTACGGCCGACCCGGCCCGCTGCCGGCCAGCCTCCCGAGCGTGGACAGCGTCGTGCCGCTGCACCGCTCATGGGCGCTGCGCGACGACCCGACGCCGTTCAGCATCGTGCGCAGCGCCCTGCCGGTGCGCCGGGCCACCAAGGCGCAGCTGCTCAGCGTGGCCGCCCACCTCGAGGAGCAGGCCGTCGCCTGGTCCGAGGGCCCGGTCGTGCTCAGCACCTTCCAGACCGACGAGCAGCTCGACAGCCGCACGCACGAGCGGTACACGAAGCTGGCCGGCCGCGGGTCGTTCGTGGCGGCGATGCGCAGCGGCGGCGACCTGCACGTCGGTGCAGGTGTCCGTACCGCCGTCCTTCCCGACGGCCACCGCCTCGGCGAGGAGTGGTCGGTCGTCGTCGTCGGGCCGCACTACGCCGGCGCGCTGGTCTCCCGGCAGGTGGGGACGGACCCGGAGGAGGGCTACGACTACGTCGTCACGCACTCCCGCGACCTCGTGGTCGAGGCCGGCCGCTCGCTGCTGCGCCACGTCGCGCCCGCCTGGGAAGCCGCGCCCGCCGCGCAGCGTTGAGGAAGGCAGTGCGCCGCTCTGGCACACTGGTCCCTGCACGAGCACCGGTTCCCCGCCGCACACAGGCGGACCCGGCGGCTCCCCCGACCGAGAGGCACCGCCATGAAGGCCGACATCCACCCCACGTACGTCGAGACGACGGTGAGCTGCACCTGCGGCAACACCTTCACGACGAAGAGCACCGAGAAGAGCGGCGCGATCAGCTCCGACGTCTGCTCGCAGTGCCACCCGTTCTACACGGGCAAGCAGAAGATCCTCGACACCGGTGGCCGCGTGGCGAAGTTCGAGCAGCGCTTCGGCAAGCGCTCCAAGTAGCTGTCCTGCGGCGCCCGTCCCCGGCTGGGGGCGGGCGCCGTTCGCATGTCCGCTGCTGTCCCCTTGGGAGCCCCGATGACGAACAGCACGCCCACTGACGCCGCGCTCGCGGAGTACGCCGAGCTCGAGGACCAGCTCGCCGACCCCGGGGTGCACGCCGACCAGGGGCGCGCCCGCGAGCTGGGCCGCCGCTACGCCGAGCTCGGCCCGCTGGTCGCCGCCATCCGCGAGCAGGAGGCGGCGCAGGGGGACCTGGAGGCCGCGCGCGAACTGGGCATGGACGACGAGGTCGGCGAGCTGCAGGAGCAGCTGGCCGAGATCGAGGGGCGCATCCGCGACCTGCTCGTCCCGCGCGACCCCGCCGACGGCAAGGACTGCCTGCTCGAGGTCAAGGCCGGCGAGGGCGGCGACGAGTCGGCGCTGTTCGCCGGCGACCTCGTCCGCATGTACACCCGCTACGCCGAGCAGCGCGGCTGGAAGATCGAGATCATCAGCGCGACCGAGGGTGAGCTCGGCGGCTACAAGGACATCCAGCTCGCGGTGAAGAGCCGCGACCCGGCGAACCCGGTCTTCGGCCGGCTGAAGTACGAGGGCGGCGTGCACCGCGTCCAGCGCGTACCGGTCACCGAGTCCCAGGGCCGCATCCACACCTCCGCCGCCGGCGTGCTGGTCCTGCCGGAGGCCGAGGAGGTCGACGTCGAGATCAACCAGAACGACCTGCGCATCGACGTCTACCGCTCCAGCGGCCCCGGCGGGCAGAGCGTCAACACGACCGACTCGGCCGTGCGCATCACGCACATCCCGACCGGCGTCACCGTCGCGATGCAGAACGAGAAGAGCCAGCTGCAGAACAAGGAGGCCGGCATGCGCGTGCTCCGCGCCCGGCTGCTCGCGCTGGCCCTCGAGGAGCAGGCCGCCAAGGACAGTGCCGTACGGGGCGCACAGATCCGCACCGTCGACCGCAGCGAGAAGGTCCGCACGTACAACTTCCCGGACAACCGCGTCGCCGACCACCGCAGCGGCTACAAGGCCAACAACCTGATGCAGGTGCTGGACGGCGACCTCGACCCCGTCATCCAGTCCCTGGTCGACGCCGACACCGCCGCCAAGCTCGCCGGACAGGACAGCGCATGACCCCGCTGCGCACCGCCATCACCACCGCCGCTGCCACGCTGAGCGAGGCCGGCGTGGACAGCCCCGAGCACGATGCCCGCGCGCTCGCGGTGCACGTGCTCGGGCTCGCGAAGCCCTCCGACCTGCTCATGGTGGACGACCTCGACGAGCACCAGGCCACCGCCTACGAGGAGCTCGTCGGGCGCCGGGCCCAGCGCGTCCCGCTGCAGCACCTCACGGGCAGCGTCGGCTTCCGCTACATCGAGCTCGAGGTCGGCCCGGGGGTCTTCGTGCCGCGGCCGGAGACCGAGTCGGTCGTGCAGTGGGCCGTCGACGCGCTCCAGCGTGAGGGCATCGCGAACCCGCTCTGCGTCGACCTGTGCACCGGCAGCGGGACCATCGCGTTCGCGCTCGCGAACGAGGTGCCCGGCGCGGTCGTGCACGCCGTCGAGCGCGACGCCGACGCCCTCGACTGGACCCGCCGCAACGCCGCGAACCGCGTCAAGGCCGGCGACCCCGAGGTGCAGCTGCACCTGGGCTCCGCCGAGGACGCGCTGCCCGAGCTGGACGGCCGGCTCGACCTCGTCATCAGCAACCCCCCGTACGTCGCCACCACCGAGGCGCACATCCCCGACCCGGAGGTGGTCGACCACGACCCGGGCATCGCCCTGTGGGCAGGCGAGGACGGCCTGGACGTCATCCGCCTCGTGGAGCAGGCCGCGCGCCGGCTGCTCAAGCCGGGCGGCCTGCTCGTGGTCGAGCACTCCGACCGCCAGGGCACGAGCGCGCCCGCGCTGCTCGAGCAGGCCGGCGGCTGGACCGAGGTGCAGGACCACAAGGACTACGCGGACCGCGACCGCTACGTCACGGCCCGATGGACACCCGCGTGATCGTCCACGACGTCACCCGGGACAGCGCCGAGGGCGTGCAGGAGGCCGTCGCCGCACTGCGCCGCGGCGACCTGGCCGTCCTGCCGACCGACACGGTGTACGGGATCGCGGCCGACGCGTTCTCGCCGCCGGCGGTCGACCGGCTGCTGGCCGCCAAGGGCCGCGGCCGGGACATGCCGGTGCCGGTGCTCGTCGGATCCTGGCGCGGCCTCGACGGTCTGGCCGACCACGTGACGCCGGCGATGCGGAGCCTGGTGGAGGCGTTCTGGCCCGGGCCGCTGACGGTCATCGTCAAGGCGGCGCCGAGCCTGGCCTGGGACCTGGGGGAGACCCGAGGCACGGTCGCCGTGCGGATGCCCCTGCACCCGGTCGCCCTCGCGGTCCTCGCCGAGACCGGCCCGCTGGCCGTCAGCAGCGCCAACCGCACCGGGATGCCGCCGGCCACGACGGCCGCGGAGGCGCAGGAGCAGCTCGGCACCAGCGTGGCCGTCTACCTGGAGTCCGGCAGCAGCGGCGACGCCGTCCCCTCCACGATCGTCGACCTGACCGGCGCGCAGCCGCAGGTCCGGCGAGCCGGCGCGCTGGCGCTCGAAGACCTGCAGGCCGTACTGCCGGAGGTCGAGGGGTCCCGATGACGGACGTCTTCCGCGTCCTGCACGTCTGCACCGGCAACATCTGCCGCTCCCCGATGGCCGAGCGGCTCATGCGCTCCGGCCTGGAGAACCGCCTCGGTCCTGACGCCGCGCGCTTCGACGTGCGGTCAGCCGGCACGTGGGGCCACAGCGGCTCGCCGATGGAGCCGCACGCCCTCACCACGCTGGGCCTGTTCGAGGTCGACGGCAGCGACTTCCGGGCGCGCGAGCTGGTGGCCGAGCACGTGGCCATCGCAGACCTCGTGCTCACCGCGACTCGTGAGCACCGGGCGTCCGCCGTGGTGCTGCAGCCGCGGGCGGCGAGCCGCACGTTCACGCTGCGGGAGTTCGCCCGGCTGACCGCCGCAGTGGGTCCGCTGCAGGCCACCGACCCGGTGGAGCGCGCGCACGAGCTGGTGCGGGCGGCGGCCGGCAAGCGGGGTCTGGTGCCGCCGGTGACGCCCAAGGACGACGACCTGGCCGACCCGTACCAGGGCCCGGCGTCCGGCTTCGAGGTCTGCGCCGACCTGGTCGCGGCGAGCCTGCGCGGGCCGCTGGACCTGCTGGCGGGCTGAGCCCCCACCGCTACGCTGCCGGGACCGCCGCCTGACGCTCGAAGGAGCACCGCCATGACGTTCTGGGGACCGGACTTCGAGCAGTTGCAGCAGGTGGACCCCGAGATCGCGGGTGTCGTCACCGACGAGCTGGCGCGCCTGCGCGGCGGCCTGCAGCTCATCGCCAGCGAGAACTTCACCAGCCCCGCGGTCCTCGCCGCGCTCGGCTCGACACTGTCGAACAAGTACGCCGAGGGCTACCCGGGCAAGCGCTACTACGGCGGCTGCGAGGTCGTCGACGTCGCCGAGCAGATCGGCATCGACCGGGCGAAGCAGCTGTTCGAGGCCGACCACGCGAACCTCCAGCCGCACTCCGGTGCCAGCGCGAACATCGCCGTGTACGGCGCGTTCCTGCAGCCCGGCGACACGGTCCTGGCGATGTCCCTGCCGCACGGCGGCCACCTCACGCACGGCACCAAGGTGTCCTTCAGCGGCAAGTGGTTCAACGCCGTCCACTACGGCGTCGCCCAGGGCAGAGAGGACATCGACTACGACCAGATGCGCGACCTGGCCCGCGAGCACAAGCCGAAGATGATCATCGCTGGTGGCTCGGCGATCCCTCGCCTGATCGACTTCGCAGCCTTCCGCGCGGTGGCCGACGAGGTCGGCGCGGTCTTCATGGTCGATGCCGCCCACTTCATCGGCCTGGTGGCCGGCAAGGCCATCCCGAGCCCGGTGCCGTACGCCGACGTCGTCACCTTCACCACGCACAAGGTGCTGCGCGGCCCGCGCGGCGGCGCCTTCGTCTGCAAGGCCGAGCACGCCGCCAAGCTCGACAAGGCCGTCTTCCCGATGATGCAGGGCGGACCGCTGATGCACGCGGTGGCGGCCAAAGCCGTGAACTTCAAGGAGTGCATGAGCCCCGAGTACCAGGCGTACACGCGCCAGGTCATCGCCAACGCGCAGGCGCTCACGGAGGCGCTGGCGGCGGAGGGGATGCGCCCGGTCACCGGTGGCACCGACACCCACCTCGCGCTGCTCGACCTGCAGGGCATCGGCGTCTCGGGCAAGGACGCGGAGTTCCGTTGCGACCGCGCGGGCATCGTCCTGAACAAGAACGCGATCCCGTACGACCCGCAGCCGGCCTCCATCGCCTCCGGCGTGCGCGTCGGCACCCCGAGCGTCACCACGCAGGGCATGGGCGAGGGCGACATGAAGGAGATCGGCTCGCTGATCGGCCGGGCCGTGCGCGACGAGGACGGCTCGGCCGCCGAGGAGGTGCGCGCCGGGGTGCAGGCCCTGGTCGAGGCGCATCCGGCGTACGGCCGTCCGGAGCAGGTGCGCGCGCAGAGCGCGTCGACCGCGGACGACAACCCGCAGCCGAGCTAGCGTCACGCTCCGTGCGCGAGTACCTGCTCGTCCTGTGCGTCGCCGCGGCCGTCACGTACCTCCTGACGCCCGTGGCGCGCCGCTTCGCCCTCCGCACGGGGGCGATGGCCGAGCCGCGTGACCGCGACGTGCACGCCGTACCGACGCCTCGCCTGGGCGGCCTGGCGATGTACGGCGGCATCTGCGCGGCGTTCCTCGTCGCGTCGTCGCTGCCCGCGCTGAGCCGCGTCTTCAAGTACTCCGACGTGGAGGCGACCGTCGTCGCCGGCGGGCTGATCGTGCTGCTGGGCGCCGTCGACGACCGGTGGGGGATCGACGCGCTGACCAAGCTGGCCGGCCAGGTGCTCGCGGCGGGCGTGATGGTCCTGGTCGGGCTCGAGCTGATCACGCTGACGATCCCCGGCGTCGGCGCCGTCTCGCTCGGGCCGGAGAGCGTGATCCTCACCGTGGCCATCACCCTGCTGACCGTCAACGCGATCAACTTCGTCGACGGCCTGGACGGCCTGGCCGCGGGCGTCGGCGCCATCGCGGCGCTGGCCTTCTTCGCCTTCTCCTACTCGCTGGCCAGCGGCGGCGTCACCGGCGGCGTGGCCCAGGACCGGATCACCTCCCCGACCTTGATCGCGGTGGTGCTGGCCGGCGCCTGCCTGGGCTTCCTGCCGCACAACTTCAACCCGGCGCGCATCTTCATGGGCGACTCCGGCTCGATGCTCATCGGCCTGATGCTCAGCGCCGCCGTCATCAGCCTCACCGGTCAGGTCAGCTACGCCAACCTGTCGGCGGAGGCCTCCTTCCCGGTGCTGCTGCCGCTGCTGCTGCCCTTCGCGGTGCTGGCGGTGCCCGTGCTCGACCTGCTGCTGGCCGTCATCCGGCGCACCAGAGCCGGCCGGTCGCCGTTCGCGCCGGACAAGGAGCACCTGCACCACCGGCTGATGGAGATCGGGCACAGCCACACCAGGGCCGTCCTGATCATGTACGTCTGGACCGCGCTGCTCGCGTTCGGCATGGTCGCGGTCTCCGTCAGCGGCGGACCGCTGCCGGTGCTGGCCTGCCTCGGGCTGGCCGCCGCGGTCGCTCTTGTCGTGTCGCGCGTGCCGAAGCTGCGCGCCGTGAACCCCGAGGACCGTTGACGGAGCGCCCGCGCGGGTTCCTGCACCGGGTCGACGGCCCCCGGGCGGCGCCTGTGGCGGTGCTGCTCGCCGGCGTCGTCTCGGCCGTCCTCGGAGCGGGCGCGGGGGTCGACGGAGCCGTGCTCGGCGGGCTGCTGGGCGCCGTCGTCACGCTGCTGTTCTTCTGGATCGGCGCGCTGCCGCTGCTGCTGGTCGGCGGGAACCTCTCGCTGGCCGGTCCCGGCTTCCTGCTGCTGCTCATGACCTACGGCCTGCGCCTGGTCGCGCTCGTGGTCGTCCTGACGCTCGCGAGCCGCTCCGGGAGCGTCGACCGGGAGTGGCTGGCGCTCACCGTGATCGCCTGCAGCCTGGTCTGGGTGACGGCGCAGGTGGCCCTCGTCGGACGGTCCAGAGCCACCCTGTAAGGTTCCCTTGCCATGCCGCCCACGTCCTCTGACGAAGAGTCAGGGGACTTCCGGCGCAAGGGCGAGGCAGACGCGTACGGGGCCCTCGGACTGGTCATCTCCGGGGTCCTCGTGTGGGGTGGCGTCGGCTTCCTGCTGTCCGAGAGGTTCGACAACCAGCTCTTCGTGCTGGTGGGTCTGCTCCTGGGCATGGGCGCCGGGCTGTACCTCGTGTGGTTTCGCTACGGTAAGTCGTCATGATCGGCTGTTCTGAGCCGGTTCGTACAGGAAGGACGTCGTGAGCGACAGGACGATCGCCGCTGAGGGCAACGGCTTCACGCCCCCCGGCCCCAGCGACTTCGAGCCGCCGCCGTTCTTCACCGTCGCCGGCCTCGAGGTCAACAAGCCGATCGTCGTCGTGCTGCTCGCCAGCGTGCTGGTGGCGCTGTTCTTCTACGCCGCCTCGCGCCGGATCGCCGCCGGCAACGGCATGGTCCCGGGCAAGCTGCAGTACGCCGGCGAGTCCGCCTACGGCTTCGTCCGCAACAGCATCGGCCTGGAGACGATCGGCAAGGAGGGGCTGCGCTTCGTGCCGTTCCTCGCGACGCTGTTCTTCTTCATCGCGGTGAACAACCTGTTCGGCATCATCCCGCCGTTCCAGCTGCCCGGCACCTCCAAGATCGCCATCCCGCTCGGCCTGGCCGTGATCGTGTGGGCGATCTACAACTACCTCGGCATCAAGCGGGCCGGCTTCTTCGGCTACTTCAAGGCGATGATGTTCCCGCCCGGCATCCCGTGGCCGGTGTACATCCTGCTCGCGCCGATCGAGCTGCTCTCGAACTTCCTCGTCCGGCCGATCACGCTCTGCCTGCGTCTCACGCTGAACATGTTCGCCGGCCACCTGGTGCTGGTGCTGTTCGTGCTCGGCGGTGAGTACCTCCTGCTGGAGCACGGCGGCATCGTCGGCATCCTCGCCGGCTCGGTGGCCATCTTCGGCAGCGTCGTCATGACCTTCTTCGAGGCCTTCATCCAGCTCCTGCAGGCCTACGTGTTCACCCTGCTCGCCGCGCTCTACATCGGCGGCGCCCTCGTGGACGAGCACTAGCCCCCCTACTGCACCACCCCCCCGCACGTCCCGCGCATCTCTGAGAGGAACACCTGTGGAAGGCAACCTGAACATGATCGGCTATGGCCTCGCGGCCATCGGCCCGGGCATCGGCATCGGCCTGATCTTCGCCGCGTACATCAGCGGTGTCGCCCGCCAGCCCGAGGCCCGTGGCGTGCTGCAGAGCATCGCCATCCTCGGGTTCGCCCTTGCTGAGGCTCTGGCCATCATCGGCATCGGCCTCGCCTTCGTCCTCTGACGATGGCGTCCTTCACCAGCACCGCCGTGCTCGACAAGATCGCGGTGCTCGCCACGGAGGCGGGCGAGGAGCCCAACCCCCTCGTCCCGCACCTGTCCGAGCTCGTCGTCGGCCTGGTCGCGTTCACGCTGCTCTTCCTGTTCCTGCGCGCCAAGGTGTGGCCGGTCTTCGAGAAGGCCTTCGCCGAGCGCACGGCCGCCATCGAGGGCGGTCTGGCTGAGGCCAAGCGGGAGCGCGAGGAGGCCTCTGCCCTGCTCGCGCAGTACAAGGAGCAGCTCGCCGAGGCGCGCAACGAGGCCGGTCGCATCCGCACCGAGGCGCAGGCGCAGCGCGCGCAGATCGTCGAGGAGGCGCGCGCCGAGGCGCGGGTCGAGGCGAGCCGCATCACCGAGGCCGCGACCGCGCAGATCGCCAGCGAGCGCCAGCAGGTCGTCGCCGAGCTGCGTCGCGAGGTGGGCGGCCTGGCCGTGCAGCTCGCGGGCCGCATCGTCGGCGAGTCGCTCGAGGACGAGGCGCGCCAGCGCCGCACCGTCGAGCGGTTCCTCGAGAACCTCGACGGCCAGTCCGCGGTCACCGACCCCGCGACGGCACGCTGATGCAGGGCGCCAGCCGCGACTCCCTGAAGAGCGCTCTCGCGCGCTTCGAGGAGACCGTGGGCTCCCTGCCCGACGGCGCCGGCTCCGGTGAGGTCAGCGAGGGGCTGTTCGCCGTCGCCGCGCTGCTTGACCGCGAGCCGTCGCTGCGCCGGGCCTTCACCGACCCGGCGTCCTCGCCGCGCAGCCGCCAGCTGCTCGTCGACACGCTGCTCGGCAGCCAGCTCGCGCCGCTCCCGCTGTCGGTCCTGCGGGAGCTGGTGTCGGACCGCTGGAACGCCCCGGACGACCTGCGCGAGGTCGTGGAGCGGCTCGCCGCCACCGCGGCGCTGCGCGCGGCCGAGGGCAGCGGCAAGCTCGACGAGGTCGAGGACGAGCTGTTCCGGTTCGAGCGCCTGCTCGAGCGGGAGCCCGCCCTGCGCGGCGCGCTGACCGACCCGGGTCTGCCTGCCGACCGCAAGACCTCGCTGCTGCGCGACCTGCTCGGCGGCAAGGCGCAGGACGCCACCGTGCGCCTGCTCGAGATCGTGGTCACCCGCCCGCGAGGCCGCTCGCTCGAGACGGCGATCGAGGAGCTGCTCGAGCTCGCTGCCGACCGGCGCTCCCGCTACGTCGCGCAGGTCCGCGTCGCCCAGCCGCTCGCGGCCGACCAGGAGACGCGCCTGCAGGCCTCCCTGACCCGCATCTACGGCCGCGAGGTCCAGCTGCAGGTCGACGTCGACCCCACCGTGCTCGGCGGGCTCGAGGTGCGCGTCGGTGACGAGGTCATCGACGGCACCGTCTCGCGCCGCCTGCACGACGTCCGCCGCTCGCTCGCGGGCCAGTAACCCACCCAAGCACCGAAGACACTGAGAGCAGGGAAGAGAGCATGACGGAGCTCAGCATCCGCCCGGAGGACGTCCGGTCCGCGATCGAGCAGTACGTCACGTCGTACAGCGCCGAGACCACCCGTGAGGAGGTCGGCGTCGTCACCGAGGTCGGTGACGGCATCGCCCGCGTCGAGGGCCTGTACTCCACGATGGCCAACGAGCTGCTCGAGTTCGAGGGCGGGGTTCTCGGCCTGGCCCTGAACCTCGACACCCGCGAGGTCGGCGCCGTCATCCTCGGCGACCCCGCCGGCATCGAGGAGGGCCAGGCGGTCCGCCGCACCGGCGACATCCTCTCCGTGCCGGTCGGCGACGGCTTCCTCGGCCGCGTGGTCGACCCGCTCGGCACGCCGATCGACGGCAAGGGCGAGATCGTCGCCGAGGGCCGCCGCATCCTGGAGCTGCAGGCGCCCACCGTCGTCCAGCGCCAGCCCGTGGGCGAGCCGCTGCAGACCGGCATCAAGGCCGTCGACGCCATGACCGCCATCGGCCGCGGCCAGCGCCAGCTGATCATCGGCGACCGCCAGACCGGCAAGACCGCCGTCGCGCTCGACGCGATCATCAACCAGCGTGACAACTGGAAGAGCGGCGACCCGAACAAGCAGGTCAAGTGCATCTACGTCGCCATCGGCCAGAAGGGGTCGACGGTCGCTGAGCTCGTCGGCCGCCTCGAGGAGGCGGGCGCGATGGAGTACACGACCGTCGTCGCCGCTCCCGCGTCGCAGCCGGCCGGCTTCAAGTACCTCGCGCCCTACACCGGCTCGAGCATCGGCCAGCACTGGATGTACCAGGGCCAGCACGTCCTCATCGTCTTCGACGACCTGTCCAAGCAGGCCGACGCCTACCGCGCCATCTCGCTGCTGCTGCGCCG
>JAOPWK010000177.1 GCA_025965735.1 Frankiales bacterium | reverse complement strand
GGTGCTGGTGTCGATCTTCGGCCGCGAGACGCCGGTCGAGCTGTCCTTCAACCAGGTCGCGAAGCTCTAAGCCTCCGCGCCAGACACAGGAAAAGAACCATGCCCCCCAAGAAGAAGCTCGCCGGCGTCATCAAGCTCCAGATCAAGGCCGGTGCTGCCACCCCGGCGCCGCCCGTGGGCCCGGCCCTCGGCCAGCACGGCGTGAACATCATGGAGTTCTGCAAGCAGTACAACGCGGCCACCGAGGCGCAGCGCGGCGACATCGTGCCGGTCGAGATCTCGGTGTTCGAGGACCGCTCGTTCACCTTCATCACCAAGACCCCGCCGGCCGCGCGCCTGATCCTCAAGGCCGCCGGCGTCGACAAGGGCTCGCCCACGCCGCACACCAAGAAGGTCGCGACCATCTCGCAGGCACAGGTCCGCGAGATCGCCACCACCAAGCTGGCCGACCTCAACGCCAACGACATCGACGCCGCCGCGAAGATCGTCGCCGGCACCGCGCGCTCCATGGGCATCACCGTCACCGACTGACGGTCGCCCTCTGCAGGACCTGTGGGAGGGCCCCGGACCGTCCGGAGCCCGCTTGCACCACGACTGCCGGCAACGGCAGAGACGGAGTACCGCGCATGAAGCGCAGCAAGGCGTACCGCGCCGCCGCCGAGAAGATCACGGCGGACACCCTGTACAGCCCGCTCGAGGCTGTCCGCCTCGCCAAGCAGACGAGCGTCACCACGTACGACGCGACCGTCGAGGTCGCCATGCGCCTCGGCGTCGACCCGCGCAAGGCCGACCAGATGGTCCGCGGCACGGTCAACCTGCCGCACGGCACCGGCAAGACCGCCCGCGTCATCGTCTTCGCCGTCGGCGAGAAGGCCGCCGAGGCCACGGCCGCCGGCGCCGACGTCGTCGGTGGCGACGACCTGATCGAGAAGATCCAGGGCGGGTTCCTCGACTTCGACGCCGCCGTCGCGACGCCGGACCAGATGGGCAAGGTCGGCAAGATCGCCCGCATCCTCGGCCCGCGCGGCCTGATGCCGAACCCGAAGACCGGCACCGTCACCGCCGACGTCACCAAGGCCGTCAGCGACATCAAGGGCGGCAAGGTCAACTTCCGCGTCGACAAGCAGGCCAACCTGCACCTGGTGATCGGCAAGGCGAGCTTCGACGAGAAGCAGCTGGTCGAGAACTACGGCGCCGCGCTGGACGAGATCGGCCGCGCCAAGCCGGCCACCTCCAAGGGCACCTACGTCAAGAAGGTCGCCGTCTCCACGACGATGGGCCCCGGCATCCCGGTCGACCCGAAGCGCACCCGCAACCTGCTCGAGGACGGCAGCTCCACCGACGCCCAGTAGCACCCCACCCCGCGCCGATCATGCAGTCGTGGCACGCCCGCTGAGCGTGGCGGACGTGCACGAGCTGCATGATCGGCGCGGGGAGCACGAACCCTGCTAGCATCCTGATCGCCCAAGACCGCCGGTCGCCACTGCTCGCAGTGGTCGAAGGCCCCGCTTCCGCGGGCGGCCCGCGCAGGTTCACACCGCCAGACCCCCGACTCCTCGCGAGTCGGAGACCTCTGACGCCCCGTGCGCCCTGCGCCGGGGCGTCCTCGCGTTCCGGGACCTGCAGCGAACCTGCTGCCCGGCCTCCCGACCGAGAGGAGGCGCATGTCCGTCACCACCGACGACAGCGCTGACACCGCCGTGCAGCACAAGCGCGCGACCGTCCGCCCCGAGAAGGCGGACGCGGTGGCCGAGCTCGTCGAGGCGTTCCGCGGCTCGTCCGCGGCCGTGCTCACCGAGTACCGCGGCCTGACCGTGAAGCAGATCAGCGACCTGCGCACGGCCCTGGGTGCCGACACGTCGTACGCCGTCGTGAAGAACACCCTTACCAAGATCGCCGCCGCCGACGCCGGGCTGGAGGGCGTCGAGGCCCTGCTGTCCGGTCCGACCGCGGTCGCGTTCGTCAAGGGCGAGCCCGTCGACGCCGCCAAGGCCCTCCGCGACTTCGCGCGGGCCAACCCGGCGCTCGTCGTCAAGGGCGGCGTCATGGACGGCAAGGCCCTCACGGCCGACGACGTCCGCAAGCTCGCCGACCTCGAGTCCCGCGAGGTCCTGCTCGGCAAGATGGCCGGCGCGCTCCTGGCGTCTTTGTCCAACGCCGTGTACCTGTTCAACGCGCCGCTCGCCCAGGCCGCCCGTCTCGCGGGTGCGCTGCAGGCCAAGGCGACCGAGGACCCGACGATCCTCAAGGGCGGGGCCGGCACGCCGGCGCCGGCCGCCGAGCAGGCTGCTGCCCCCGAGGCCGCCGCCGACGAGACCGCTGCTCCCGAGGCCGCCGCCGACGCTGCTCCCGAGGCCACCGCGGCCGAGGGCGTCACGCCGGCCGAGACCGACGCCGCTGCACCCGCCGCCCCCGAGGGCGACACCACCGTCTGACCGGCTCCGGCCGTACCGCACCACCCCACCCCACAAGCCGGAACCGGCACTGATCAGAAGGAGACGCCACCATGGCGAAGCTCAGCACCGACGAGCTCCTTGACGCGTTCAAGGAGATGACGCTGATCGAGCTCAGCGAGTTCGTGAAGCAGTTCGAGGAGACCTTCGGCGTCACCGCCGCCGCTCCGGTCGCCGTCGCGGCCGCGCCGGCTGCCGGTGGCGGCGGTGGCGGCGCCGAGGCCGCTGCCGAGCAGGACGAGTTCGACGTCATCCTCGAGGCTGCCGGCGACAAGAAGATCCAGGTCATCAAGGAGGTCCGCGGCATCACGAGCCTGGGCCTCAAGGAGGCCAAGGACCTCGTGGACGGCGCCCCCAAGCCCGTCCTGGAGAAGGTCGCCAAGGACGCTGCCGAGAAGGCCAAGGCTGCCCTCGAGGGCGCCGGCGCCACCGTCACCGTCAAGTAGTCCCACCCCGCACGTCCCCGGAGGGGCGGCCCGCCACGGCGGGCCGCCCCTCCGGCGCGTCCGGAGGTGCCTCGCGCACGGCGGGTGAGTCCGGTTCGTTACTGCCCGGTGGGATACGCACACGTCCGGCGACGTACGATGCGTGTCCCGGGTCACAGTCGTGCCTCTTGGAGGTCGGATGTCGGGCGGGCCAGGCATGTGCGCGCGCGGCGACAGCCGTGAGCGACGGCGATGAGGAGACGGAGCCGCAGTGGGCGTCGAGATCCAGGTCAACAACCTCACGAAGCGGTTCGGCAGCCAGACCATCTGGGAGGACGTCTCGCTGACCCTCCCCGCGGGCGAGATCAGCGTCATGCTCGGCCCGTCCGGCACCGGCAAGTCCGTCTTCCTGAAGTGCCTGATCGGCCTGCTCAAGCCGAACAACGGCTCGATCATCATCGACGGCAAGGACATCGTGACCATCAAGGAGCGCGAGCTCTACGAGGTCCGCAAGCTGTTCGGCGTCCTGTTCCAGGACGGCGCCCTGTTCGGGTCGCAGAACCTCTACGACAACATCGCCTTCCCGCTTCGTGAGCACACGAAGAAGAAGGAGAGCGAGATCAAGAGGATCGTCCTCGAGAAGATGGAGATGACCGGGCTCGCCGGTGCGGAGAAGAAGCTCCCCGGCGAGATCTCCGGCGGCATGCGCAAGCGCGCCGGCCTGGCCCGCGCCCTCGTGCTGGACCCCGAGATCCTGCTGTTCGACGAGCCGGACTCCGGCCTCGACCCGGTCCGCACCGCGTACCTGAACCAGCTGATCGTGGACCTGAACGCCGAGATCAAGGCGACGTTCCTCATCGTCACCCACGACATCGCCACCGCGCGCAGCGTGCCGGACAACATCGGGCTGCTCTACCGCCGCCACCTGGCCATGTTCGGCCCGCGCGAGATGCTGCTGTCCTCCAACGAGCCGGTCGTGCGCCAGTTTCTCAACGGCCAGCGCCAGGGCCCGATCGGCATGGCCGAGGAGAAGGACGCCGGCGAGCTCGCGGCCGAGGCCGCCACCGGCGAGGAGCTCGGCAAGCTCCCACCGATCCCCGAGCAGCTCCCGACCTCCGACGGCCGCCTGCGCGAGACCCAGCGCAAACCCGGCTCGTGGCTGATCGAGCACGGCGTCGTGCCGCCCGCCGGCTCCTTCGCCGGCCTCGGCGTCGAGGGCCTGCCCGAGGCTCAGCCCGGCCAGCCCACCGGCTGGACCGGGGACGAGCCGCCGACCCGCGGCGCGTCGTCCCACGGCAGCGGCAGCGCGCCCGCCCGGCCGCTGCGCTCGCGCATCGACGGCGCCGAGGAGCCGAAGGAGCCGGCTCCCGTCGAGGCCGACGGCGCCGATGACCGCACTGCCGTGCTTCCCCGTGCCCCTCGCAAGCGTGCCGCCCGCACCACCGACGGCGGCGGTGTCGACGTGCTCGAGGACGAGGCTCCCGCTGCGCGGCCGGCCGCCAAGAGCACCGCGGCCCGCCGCCGCGGGAGCAGCTGATGGCTCTCAGCCCTCTGGCGCCCGTACGCACCTCGGGCGACTTCTTCGCGTTCTCCCTGGACATCCTGCGCAACCTGTTCAAGCGGCCGTTCCAGGGCGCGGAGTTCATCCAGCAGGCCTGGTTCATCGCCAGCGTCACGATCCTGCCGACGGCGCTGGTCTCCATCCCGTTCGGCGCCGTGCTCGCCCTTCAGGTCGGGAACCTGACCAAGCAGATCGGCGCGCAGAGCTTCACCGGCGCCGTCGCCGTGCTGGGCATCGTCCGCGAGGCCAGCCCGATCGTCACGGCCCTGCTCATCGCCGGCGCCGGTGGCTCGGCCATCTGCGCCGACCTGGGCTCGCGCAAGATCCGCGACGAGATCGACGCCATGGAGGTGCTCGGCGTCAGCCCGCTGCAGCGCCTGGTCGTGCCGCGCGTGCTGGCCACCATGCTCGTGGCCTTCTTCCTCAACGGCCTGGTGGCCGTGGTCGGCGTCATCGGCGGCTACTTCTTCAACGTGATCCTGCAGGGGGGAACTCCTGGCGCATACCTGGCGTCCTTCACTGCACTGGCCCAGCTGCCCGACCTCTACGTCGGCCAGCTCAAGGCCGTGATCTTCGGGCTGATCGCCGCGCTGGTCGCCTCCTACAAGGGGCTGAACGCCGGTGGAGGCCCGAAGGGCGTGGGTGACGCGGTCAACCAGAGCGTCGTCATCAGCTTCATGCTCCTGTTCCTCACGAACTTCATCATCACGGCGATCTACTTCCAGGTCGTCCCGCAGAAGGGCGGCTGATGGCCACCGTCGGCACGCCGCTGCCGCCGCGCCTCGCGCGGCCGGCCCGGATCGCCAAGAGCGTCGTCTCCCGCCCCATGTCGGCGCTCGACGACCTCGGCGCGCAGCTGTCCTTCTACGCCCGCTCGCTGGCGTGGACCTTCCGCGTGCTGTCCCGCTACAAGAAGGAGGTCGTCCGCCTCCTCGGCGAGGTGGCCCTCGGCTCGGGCGGCCTCGCGCTGGTCGGCGGCACCGTCGGCGTCATCGCCTTCCTCACGTTCTTCACCGGCACCGAGGTCGGCCTGTAGGGCTACGCCGCTCTCAACCAGCTCGGCGTCGCGAACTTCACCGCCTTCATCTCGGCGTACTTCAACACCCGCGAGATCGCCCCGCTGGTCGCCGGCCTGGCCCTGTCCGCGACCGTCGGCGCCGGCTTCACCGCCCAGCTCGGCGCCATGCGCGTGTCCGAGGAGGTCGACGCGCTCGAGGTCATGGGCGTGCCGTCGCTGCCCTTCCTCGTGACGACCCGCATGATCGCCGGCTTCATCGCGGTCACGCCGCTGTACGTCATCGGCCTGCTGTCGTCCTACTTCGCGGCCCGCACCATCACGACCGGCTTCTACGGCCAGAGCACCGGCACCTACGACCAGTACTTCAACCAGTACCTGCCGCCGGTGGACGTGCTCTACAGCTTCCTCAAGGTCCTCGTCTTCGCGGTGATCATCATCCTGATCCACTGCTACTACGGCTACTACGCCAGCGGTGGCCCGGCGGGCGTGGGCGTGGCCGTCGGCCGCGCCGTGCGCACCGCCATCGTGGCCATCAACGTCGTCGACTTCTTCCTCTCGCTCGCCATCTGGGGCGCCACCACGACCGTACGAATAGCGGGCTGATGGCGGGCTCGGGAACTGCGGTCCTCGTCAAGAGGCGACTGTCCGGCGTGCTCTTCCTCGCCGTGCTGGTCGGCCTCGTGGCGCTGTCCGTGCTGCTCTACAACAAGGCCTTCACGCCGGTCGTCGAGGTCACGCTGCAGGCCAGCGCGGCCGGCAACCAGCTGTCGGCCCCGAGCGACGTCAAGCTGCGCGGTCTCATCGTCGGCGAGGTCCGCGAGATCACGACCACCGGCGACGGCGCCGAGCTGCGGCTCGCGCTGGACCCGGACCAGGTCGAGCTGATCCCGAGCAACGTCCAGGCCCGGCTGCTGCCCAAGACGCTGTTCGGCGAGAAGTACGTCGACCTGGTCATCCCGGAGGACGCGGACGGCGACGCCATCGGCGAGGGCGACGTCATCCCGCAGGACCGCTCCGAGGTGGCCCGCGAGACCGAGCAGACGCTCAACGACCTGCTGCCGCTGCTCCGGGCGCTCAAGCCGGCGCAGGTGAGCCTCACGCTCAACGCGGTGTCCGGCGCGCTGCGTGGCCGGGGCGACCAGATCGGCGAGAACCTCGTGCTCGTCGACACCTACCTCAAGGGCATCAACCCGGAGATCCCGGCGCTGGGCGAGAACTTCCGCGGCATCGCCGACTTCGCCGACAACCTCGAGCGCACCACCCCCGACATCGTCGAGGTGCTCGACAACCTGTCCGCGATCAGCGGCAACCTCGTGGACCAGGAGCAGGAGCTCAACACCTTCCTGACCTCCACGACCGGCTTCTCCGAGGAGCTCGGCTCCTTCCTCGAGGAGAACGACGAGCGCCTCATCACGCTGGCCCGCGACAGCCGGCCCGTCCTCGAGACCTTCGCCAGGTACGCCCCGGAGTTCCCGTGCCTCGCTCGCGGCCTGGCCAAGCAGGAGACCTTCCTCGGCCCGGCCTTCGGTGGCCTGCAGCCCGGCCTGCACATCACGCTGGAGTTCGCCGAGGACCAGAACGGCTACACGCCGAACCAGGACGAGCCGCAGTACAAGGACGACCGCGGACCCGAGTGCTACGGCCTGCCGAACCCCACGGTCCCAGCCCCCGACATCAACTTCCAGGACGGCTTCCGCGATGACCAGGGCCCGGCCGACTCGTCCTCTGAAGAAGGGGGAGGCGGCGGCACGGACGCTGCCTCCGACCCCGCCGTGGCGCTGTCCAGCCCGCAGGGCCAGCGCCAGGTGATGGGGGCTGTGCTCGGTCCCGTCCTGGGCGTCGCTCCTGCCGACGTCCCCGACCTGGCCTTCCTGCTCTTCGGACCGATGGCACGTGGAACGGAGGTGGGGCTGTCGTGAAGACCTCGGCTGCCCTCGTCAAGCTCATCGTCTTCATGGTGGTGACGTCCTTCCTGACGTTCACCCTCGCGACGACGATCGGGAGCATCGGCTTCGGCTCGAAGACGGCCTACAAGGCGGTCTTCGGCGACGTCACCGGGCTGCTGCCCGGCAACGAGATCCGCATCGCCGGCGTCCGCATCGGCAAGGTCGACAGCATCACGCTCAACGACCGCCAGCTGGCCGTCGTGGAGTTCTCGCTCGACGGGGACCGCAAGATCCCGGAGAGCACGATCGCCCGGCTGCGCTACCGCAACATCGTCGGCGAGCGGTACGTCGCGCTCACCGAGGGCCCGGGCAGCGCCGAGCCGCTGCGCGCGGGGGCGACGCTCCCGCTGGCGCAGACCCGCAACGCGCTCGACCTCACCGTCCTGTTCAACGGCTTCCGGCCGCTGTTCCAGGCGCTCGACCCGCAGACCACCAACCAGGCGGCCTTCGAGCTGATCCAGACCCTGCAGGGCGAGGGCGGCACGCTGGAGAGCCTGATGGCCCGCACCGCCTCGCTGACCAACACCATCGCCGACCGCGACGAGGTGATCGGCAAGGTGCTGGTCAACCTCGAGGCGGTGCTCGAGACCGTGGACGAGCGCGGCTCGGAGCTCAGCGACCTCATCGTGCAGCTGCGGCGCCTGGCCGCCGGCTTCGCCGAGGACCGCAAGGCCATCGGCGCCTCGCTGGACGGGATCAGCGACCTCACGACTGCGACCGCCGGGCTGCTCAACGACGTGCGCGAGCCGCTCACCGAGGACGTCACCCAGCTGCGCCGCCTCGCCACGACGCTGGACCAGAACAAGGCCACCATCGACTCGACGCTCAAGCGCCTGCCGAACAAGCTCGACCTGATCGTGTCGACGGCCACCTACGGGTCGTTCTTCAACTTCTTCCTCTGCGGCTTCGACGGGACGATCATCCTGCCGAGTGGTCAGGTCACCTCGCCGAGCATGGTCAACAGCGCCGCGCGCTGCCAGCGGGAGACCGTGAACGCCACCAACGGAGGCCCCCGATGACGCCGTTCAGGGAGCGCAACAAGACCGTCATCGGGGCCGTCGGCATCGCCGCGATCCTGGCCCTGCTGGCCGGGTCCTTCAGCGTCGACGCGATCGTCGGCGGCGAGGAGTACAAGGCCGAGTTCACCGAGGCGGCCGGCCTGCGCCCGAACGACGAGGTCCGCGTGGCCGGGGTCAAGGTCGGCAAGGTGCTGTCGGTCGACCTGGCCGGCGACCGCGTGCAGGTCGAGTTCCGCGCCAAGGACATCGAGCTGGGTGGCGCCTCCCGCGCCGACATCCGGATCAAGACGCTGCTGGGCCGCAAGTTCCTCATGCTGACGCCGGACGGCGACGGCGAGATCAAGCCCGGCGGGGTCATCCCGCTGGAGCGCACCTCGGCCCCGTTCGACGTCGCGGACGCCTTCCAGGACCTCTCGGTCAGCGTCGGCGAGATCGACGAGGAGCAGCTCGCCCGGAGCTTCACGGTCCTGGCCGAGACGTTCAAGGACACCCCGGAGGAGGTCCAGGCCTCCCTCCAGGGCCTCGGCCGGCTGTCCCGGACGCTGTCCGCGCGCGACCAGCAGCTGCGCGCGCTGCTCGACCGCAGCCGCGGCGTCACCCAGGTGCTCGCCGAGCGCGACCAGGACCTGACGGCGTTCTTCGCCGACAGCTCCCTGGTGCTGCAGGAGCTGGCCGCCCGCCGCGAGGCGATCAGCCGCCTGCTCGACACCACCGTCGTGCTCTCGGAGCAGCTGCGCGCCCTGGTCCGCGAGAACCGCGCGGACCTCGCCCCGGCCCTCGAGCGCCTGCGCGGCGTGACCGAGGTCCTGCGCGCGAACCAGAAGAACATCGACGACACGCTGCCGCGCCTGGCCGCCTACGTCCGCCTCCAGACCAACACGCTCGGCAACGGCCGCTGGTTCGACACCTTCATCGAGAACCTGCTGACGCCCGTCGGCTTCTGCCCCGGGACGTTCGGCGAGGCCGGCACGCAATGCACCGGCGGCGCCGCCCCCACAGGAGGCACCAAGTGACCCCCACCCCCAGCCGCCTCCTCGTCGGGGTCGTCGGCCTCGCGCTCGCCGGTGGCGTCGCCGGCTGCGGCGCCTTCCAGGAGGACGACCGCAAGACGCTGACCGCCTCCTTCGACCGGGCCGTCGGCCTCTACGAGAAGAGCGACGTCCGCATCCTCGGCGTCCGCATCGGCGAGGTCACCAAGATCGTCCCCGAGGGTGACGACGTCCGCGTCGAGATGGCCTACGACGCCAAGTACGACATCCCGGCCGAGGCCAACGCGCTGGTCGTCGCGCCGTCCATCGTCAGCGACCGGTATGTCCAGCTGACGCCGGTCTTCGCCGGCGGGGCGGTGCTGGAGGACGGCGCCGAGCTCGGCAAGGACCGCACGGCGGTGCCGGTGGAGCTCGACCAGATCTACGCCGCGCTGGACAAGCTCAACCTCGCGCTCGGGCCGAACGGCGCCAACAAGGACGGGGCGCTCAACGACGCGCTGCGCGTCGGCGCCGAGAACCTCGACGGCAACGGGCAGCTGCTCGGCACGACGCTGGAGGACTTCTCGACCTTCGTCACGACGCTCAGCGAGTCCCGCGAGGACCTGTTCGGCACGGTCGCCAATCTGCAGGACTTCACGACCACCATCGCCAACAGCGACCAGTCCGTGCGGGCCTTCAACCGCGACCTCGCCCAGGTGTCCGAGCAGCTCGAGGGGGAGCGCGAGGACCTCGCCCGCGCCGTCCGTGAGCTGTCGACCGCGCTCGGCGAGGTGGCGACGTTCGTGCAGGCCAACCGCGAGGACCTCAAGGCCAACGTGAGCAACCTGCGAACGGTGACCGACGTGCTGGTCAAGCAGCAGAACGCCCTCAAGGAGTTCATCGACGTGGCCCCCACCGGGCTGTCGAACCTCCAGCTGGTCTACAACCCGAAGTCCGGCACGCTGGACACCCGCGACAACAACGTGGCGATCGCGGAGACCGACCCGCTGAACCAGGTGTGCCGGCTCGTCGCCTCCCTCGGCACCGAGATCCCGCAGTGCACCGAGGTCGCCGGGTCGATCCCGATCCCGCCGCCGCCGGGACAGGCCCGGTCGGCGCCCGCTCCGTTCGCTCCGGGCGCGGTGCCCGCACCCGTCGCCCGCGACATGACCCTCGGCGGCATCCTGGACGGTGGCCGATGAGCGCCCGCCGCACCTCCCGCTCGTACGCCACGGCCCTCCTCGCCACCGGCCTCGCCGTCACGGTGCTGTCCGGCTGCGGCTTCCGCGGCGCGGCGAGCATCCCGCTGCCCGGAGGCCAGGGCAACGGCGACGACGCCTACCAGCTCACGATCGAGTTCGAGGACGTGCTGGACCTCGTCCCGCAGTCGGCCGTCAAGGTGGCCGACGTGACCGTGGGCAGCGTCCAGTCGCTCGACGTGCACGGCTACACCGCCCGCGTCGTCGTGCGCGTCAACGGCGACGTCGAGCTGCCCGCGAACAGCACCGCCAGCGTGCGTCAGACCTCGCTGCTCGGCGAGAAGTTCGTCAGCCTGGACCCGCCGCCCGGCGACCAGGGCCGCGGCGAGCTGCGCGGCGGCGAGACGATCGGTCTGGACCGCACCGAGCGCAGCGCCGAGGTCGAGGAGGTGCTCGGCGCCCTGTCGCTGGTCCTCAACGGCGGCAGCCTGGAGCAGCTCCAGACCATCAACCGTGAGCTCGTGGAGGCCCTCGAGGGCCGCGAGGACCGGGTCAAGAGCGTCCTCACCGAGCTGAACACCTTCGTCGGCGGCCTGGACCAGCAGAAGCAGCAGATCGTGCGCGCGCTGGACAGCCTGGACCGCCTGACGGCCCGGCTCGTCAACGAGCGGCAGGTCATCGCGACGGCGCTCGAGGAGATCCCGGCCGGTACCGAGGTTCTCACCGAGCAGCGCGAGGAGCTCACCCGCGTGCTGACCTCGCTCGACGAGCTCGGGGACGTCGCCGTGCGCGTCATCGACCAGAGCAAGGAGAACACCGTCGCGGACCTGCGCGCCCTGCAGCCGATCCTCACCGAGCTGGCCAACGCGGGCAAGGCGTTCCCGGACTCGCTGGAGCTGCTGCTCAGCTACCCGTTCCCGCGCACGGCGGTGGAGGGCATCACCGGCGACTACGCCAACCTGTTCATCACCGCCGACCTCGACCTGCGCCAGCTGGTCCAGACGCAGCTGCCGGGGCTCCCGGTCCCGCTGCCCGGCGGTCTGGACACACCGGCGCCGGTTCCCCCGGTCCCCGGTGCGCCCGGAGCGGCCCGGACCGCGCCGAGTGCTTCGCCGTCGGTCACGCCGACCCCCACCCCGTCGGCCACCGGTGGGCCGCTGCTCCCGCTCGTGCCTCCGGGCACGGGTGAGGGTGCACGACTCCCGCTGCTGGACCGCGACTCCCTCGGTCTGCTCAACCTGCTGATCGGAGGCATGCGGTGATCACCCGTCAGACCAAGGCCCAGCTGCTGGTCTTCCTGCTGATCTCGGCCGTCGGCCTCAGCTACACCGGCATCCGCTACGCCGGCCTCGGCAAGTACTTCCTGGACCAGGGCTACGTCGTGTCGGCGGAGTTCGTCGACTCCGGCGGCATCTTCAAGGGCGCCGAGGTCACCTACCGCGGCGTGCCCAGCGGCAAGGTCGAGGACCTCGACCTGGTCGAGGGCGGCGTCAAGGTCGACCTCCGCCTGCGCCCGGGCACCGAGGTGCCGGCCGACGTGCGCGCCGTGGTCGGCAACCGCTCGGCCGTCGGTGAGCAGTACGTGGACCTGCAGCCCGCCCGCGACGGCGAGCCGTACCTCGACGCCGGCGACGTGATCCCGATGAGCAAGACCGAGATCCCGATCTCACCGACGCAGCTGGTCACCAACCTCGACGACTTCGTCCGCAGCATCGACACCGAGGCCCTCGGCACCGTGCTCGACGAGCTCGGCGCGGCCTTCGACGACGGCACGGGGGAGGCGCTGCAGGAGCTGGTCGACAGCGGCAACCTGCTCACCCAGGCCGCCCTCGACGCGCTGCCCGAGACCAAGGCGCTCATCCGCGACGGCAACGTCGCCCTGAACACCCAGCGCGACGTCGCCCCGCAGTTCCGGAGCTTCAACGCCGACCTCGCGCTGCTCACCGAGACGCTGCGCAGCAGTGACCCGGACTTCCGCCGCCTGTACGCCAACGGCACGGCCAGCGCGAACCAGCTCACCGCGCTGATCCGCGAGAACCGGACCGACCTTCCGATCCTGCTCGGCAACCTGGTGACGGTGGCCCAGATCCAGAAGGTCCGCGTGCCGGCGATCCGCCAGGCGCTGGTGACCTTCCCCAACGTCGTGGCCGGCGGCTACACCGTCGCCCCAGGCGACGGCACGACGCACTTCGGCCTGGTCACCGACAGCGCGCCGCCGCCTTGTCGCACGGGCTACGTCCCGACCGCGGAGCAGCGTCCCGGCACCGACATCGAGAAGAAGCGGCCGGACTTCGAGGCGTACTGCGCCGAGCCCCGCGGCAGCGAGTCCAACGTCCGCGGCTCGCGCCAGGCGCCGTACGCGCCCGGTGGCCGCCCGTTCCCGGAGAACGGCGTCATGGGTGCCGAGAAGGCTGCCCCTCCGCCGTCGACGCAGACCGCCCAGGGCTCCCGTGCGCCCAGCTTCGACGCGGCGACCGGCCCGGCGCTGCTCGGCGACTACGACCCGGTCACCGGCCGCGTGGTCACCGAGGACGGCCAGCGGATGTCCATCGGCACGACGAGCGGCGCCCAGCGCGTGTTCGGCGACGACTCCTGGCAGTGGCTGCTGCTGGGCCCGCTCTCGCGGTGACGGCAACCCCCCACGCCGTCCTGGACGCACCCGCCACCGAGAGCACCGGCAGCGCGGCCTCGGCCGCGCTCGTCCCGCCGCGCCGTCGACTGCTGCTCGCGCTGTGCGTCCTCGGCCTGCTGCTCCTGGCGGCCCTGGCGGCGCTCGCGCTGCAGCTGCGGTCCTACGAGCAGGTCGAGGCCGACCGCGAGGCCGCGGTCTCGGCGGCCCAGCAGTCGGCGCTGAACCTCACCTCGATCGACAACGAGGACTTCCAGGCCG